>CAZOTG010000007.1:0-12272 GCA_964582585.1 uncultured Chromatiaceae bacterium
TCTTCTCCCTGGGAAGGTGGTTTCGATCAAAACTTATGGCGGGGTAGATGCCTGAACGGAGAAGGCACGGCGGTGATCCCTCCGCGTCACCATTCACAAGATCTCAACAGGCAATCTAGGCGATTTGACCTCTATTAGGTGAGACGGTTCCTGCTCTAACCAAAAAGAGACTTTGGCAACCACTACTCTCTGCCACCGCCCGAATAAAACTATAGCCCAAGATTGGTGGCATGGCAGCATTTTATATCGCGACATAAGGTTACCGTTATTGGCTGCGTCCTGCGATTTGAGGACTGTCTATTAATCAATAGTTTCTCAAGGAGGCGGCGCGGCCCTCAGTGCTCGACGGCAGAGGGCCTTGCCGGGTGAGGAGTGCTTATTGTTGAGTCATGCTGTCGGCTGCGGGGGCATTTTTACTGTTGATGTCTTCTTGCTTGGTTTCTGACGCGGCAGTGGATGCAGTCACTGACTCGGGGGCCGTTGAGGGTGTTGTCGCGGACACTGGCTCGGGCACAGTGGTGGGGACGGTCACTGACTCGGGCGTTATCTCGGTTGCTGGCTCAGGCGCCGTTGAGGGTGTTGTCGCGGTTGCTGGCTCAGGTACAGCCGTGGTTGCCGGCCCAGGTGCCGTTGAGGGCGCGGACGCCGGTTCAGAGTGAGATGAGGGCACGGCCTTGATTACCGGCTTGCGCACCGTTGAGGGTGCGGTCTTGGCCACTGGCTTGGGCGCCTTTGAAGGTGCGGCAGGAGGCGCGCTGGTGGCCGGCGGCGTATTGTTGCTATCTTTAACTCGACCCTGCATAGCCGGCATGGATTCGATGGCGTCCAGAAGACGGTTCACCTTAACATCGAGTTTGCGTTGCTGTTCCAGCAATAGCGGGGAGGCGGCCTCGAGATTGTCCGGCAACTTCCCGTTTGTCAAATAGAAAAAGCCGATCCATCCGCCGAGCAACACCAGCAGAGCCAGGGATGCGAAGAGGAGGCGCCGCCGCGGGCGGTGGGATATCCGATTGTTCCACTGAGGAGTTTGCCGGTATTGAGCGGCGCCGGGTGCGGCGGGATTGGCGGCCCGCTGCTGCGGTTGCTGAAAGGGATTGGGGCGATCGTCGCTTTCCGGGAAGCCTTGCTTCGGTTCCTCGCCGGTCTCCAGCCGCATATCCTGTAGCGGACCGACGGAAGTAAAGAGCTGAATATCATCAAAACCTTGAAGGGTATTGTCGCCGCCTTGCGGCGCGGCCGCAGATGGTTTGGCGGCCAGAGCGGCCTCCACCCCTGCATCATCACGATAGCCGAGGGTAGTGCGCCATAACACATCGTCAGAGAGATTATGCCAATCCACTTCGCTCTGACCCTGCGGTGGCGCGTTGTTCGGGAACGGTAAGACGGTATTGCGCGACGACTCGGTGCCGGATTGTCCTTCACTATGGTTATCGCCCACACCACCTCGCTTCATGCGGTATTTTGGTGCGGCGGTGAGTCCGCCTTCCAGGATGCAAGCGTTGAGCCCCTGTTGCAGCATGAGAAACACCGCTACCGAACTGGTCTGGCCGGTGTTGGAGTACACGATATAGGTACGGTCGCGGTTCAGGCGGCTCGCCTTTAGCCTCAATACCGGGATGGGCATGTTCAGGCTGCCGATGAGCCCGTCTATTTCGAATTCTTCCGGAGTTCTCACGTCGACCAGGACGGCGCCTTGTTCCACGAGCTGGATGGCGTGTTGAAACGGTAGATGATGCAACAACGGTTTGGCCAGGAGATCGATGAACGACTGCTTGTCGAGGCGCAACAGAAGGCCATCATTCAGCATGGTAACGGAGGCATTGCGGGGCACGTTGGTGATCAGGGCCTCTTCGCCGAAGCCCTGGCCCGCCGTCAACTCGGCGAGTTTGACGTCACGTGCGCCGGGTGACGGCTTGCGCGATACGCTGCAGCGACCTTTTTTAATGACATAGTAGCTGTCGGCTGGTTCGTCCTGGTGAATGACCACCTGGCCTGCCTGTACCGAAATCTCTGCCATGCTCGCCAACAGGGCCTTTTTATTGGCAGCCGAGAGACGGCGCAGCATGGGGGTTGCCAGCCAGCGGCTTTCCCAGGACGGGGCCGGCTTATTGGTGGAATCTGATTTGACGTTTGCGGCGTCGCTCTGCATGATCGTCGATACATCGAAGGGGATCATCAACATCCGTACATCGGATACGGTGACGGCCGTGAATTGCCTGGGGAAGGAATGCGCCAAGGGATAGCGCCCGGCGTCAGTATTGGCCTTTACGGATTGCGTTGGGAACAGGGGGGAGCACAGTTCAATCTCTCCTTCCAGCAGATAGAAAGTCCTTTGTGCCGCATCGCCCCGTTCAAACAGGAAATTTCCCTTGGAGACATGCTCGATAGTCGCGCGATCGGCGAGCTTGTCCAGGGTGGCCGGGTCCAGATCGCATAAAGGGGTAAACCTCCCGAAGAGGGTGTTGTCGATATGTTTTCTCGATGCCTTTGCCATGGTTTTGCTTCCCCTGTTGGATTTGCAATGTCCCGGCAGCCTCGCCACCTTTCATATGGACGCAAACCCTTCATCCATAATGTCGGAAAGAATAGGCAAGAGGTTAAGTCCAAACCGTGACGTCCTTCACAGTAAATCTGTCAACTGCCCCGCGGCTTGGAAATCCCTTGGCGCTGGCGGCTGGTTGATGGGGGGGGGCGGCATGGCGTGCGCCCTAGGAAAACAGCAGGTCCATGAGTGAGTAGTTCTGTTTGCGCAGGGCACGGGCGAGGCGGACAAACTCCACGCCGGTCCGGGCCTCCAAGGGTTTGGCGCGTGCCTCCGCGGCCTTCAAAAATTTCTTATGGCCAGGCCGTCGGAAGGCCATGGCGGCCACATTGGTGGTGCCCTCCGCCGGCAGCAGTAGGGGGTTGGCCCCGAAACAGTCGCGCAGGCGCCGCCGTATATGGGTGTAGCGCGGCCGATCATTGCCCCATAGATTTATTACCAACAGACCGTTCGGGCTCAACAAGACTTGGCAGGCGGTGAAAAACGGAGCCTGCCCCATGTCCTCAGCCATGCCTGTGCCGTCATAGGCATCCACCAGGATCAGGTCGTAACGGCCGGCTGCGGCGAGCCCTGCATCTTGCACGAAGCTGCCTCCGTCCGAGACATGAACACGGAGGCGAGGATCCTCCGGGAGCATAAAATAACCGTGAGCGAGTTTGACGATCTGTTCGCGATGTTCCACCGCGTCGATGCTGCACTGCGGGAAATGATGCAGGAGAAATTTGGCGAGCGAGCCGCCGCCCAGGCCGATCAATAGCACGTTGCGCGGCGATGGTTGGAAGAGCAACCCGCTCATCATCGCCCGGGTATAGGTCAGCACTAAATGCTCGGGGCGATTCAAATCCATGGCGCTTTGGCGCACGGCGTTGCCGAAATGCAGGGAGCGGGTGAGGCCGTCTTCAACGATCTCGATGATGCCGAAACGGTCTTGGGAACGGTGAACGACGGCGCCGTGATATTTGCGCATGCCCCGCTCCATGGGGAAGGGTGTCTAGGCTCCTAGCCCAGATCCTCCATGGAGGAGTTTACTTCTTGAATGCGCAATTGGTTGGCCTTGGCGAAGGCCAGTACATATTCGTAGGCGGCGGGATTCTCTTCGCGCAATGCAGCGTCGAGCACCAGGCATTTCTGGCCATTGATGATCTTGGGTTGCACGCCGCGGGCGTAGCGCAGGCGGTGGTCCGGGCCGAAGGTGGCTAGGGTCGCCGAAATGCGTTCGATCCAGTCGCTGGGCCGGAAGCGGCTGCCATCTTCCCGAACCCCTTCGATGATCAGTTTGTGATGAGCAATGGTCATAGACATGTAACGGCTATCCTAAGCGATTTTGCAGTGTAATGCTGTCGATGATGTGATGATCTTTGGCAATGTTTAAATGGCGGCGTATTTTCGCATATATTCATAGTATATTGGATGGTGGAAAGTGCGATAGGTTCTCACCATGCGTCGCTTGCCGTTATGCCTCTATTTCGGCTGCTTCGGTCCATCCTGAAGAGTCGTGAAACAGCGACAATCTCACAGGACCTGCAGCGGTCGCGGCGTTACGGACGGCGCTATGATAACCCATTGACGTTTCTTTCGCTTGGGAGTATTTCTTGCGCAAGCCTTACCCGGGGGTCTTGCCCGGTGAGTGCTTGAGATGTTTGCAACGGCGGTCTAAAGTTGTTGCCAAATTGGGCGACAAATAAGGCAGGGAATCAATAACCAAGACGGTTTGGACGGCGCATGGCGGAGCAACCAGACAGCCTTCTCACTGGAGGCAATGCCCCCTTTCTAGAAGAATTGTACCAACGTTTCCTGAAGGATCCCGGCTCGGTCAGCGAGGAATGGCGGCGCTATTTTAGCGCGCTGCATTCCGATGAGGCCGGTGCCGGCGAGATGGATCACTCCGCCATCCGCGCCGCCTTGGCGGACCAGGCCCGCCACCGCCGCATCCCGGTGGGGCCGGAGACCGGCAATGTCGCTGGAGCGGCCAGCAAGCAGGTCGCGGTTTTGCAGTTGATCAACGTTTACCGCGTCCGCGGTCACCAGCAAGCGGCCCTGGATCCGCTGGGGATCCAGGAGCAAACCCCCATCGCCGAGTTGGACCCGGCCTTCCATTGCCTGACGGAAGCGGACATGGACACGGTGTTCAGCACCGGCTCCCTGGTCGGCGCCCCCCAGGCGAGCCTGCGCGAGATCCTGGCCCTGTTACGCGAGGCCTATTGCGGTCATGTGGGCGCAGAATACATGCACATCACCGACACCAATCAGAAGCGCTGGATCCAGCGCTACTTGGAAAACGTGCGGGCCCGGGTGCAATTCTCCCCGGAATTCCGCCGACAGATCCTGGATCGGGTGATCGCCGCCGAGGGTCTGGAGCAGTATCTCCATACAAAATACGTCGGGCAGAAGCGCTTTTCCCTGGAAGGCGGCGAGAGCCTCATTCCCATGCTCGACGAGCTGATTCACCGCGCCGGCAGCCGTAAGGTGGAGGAAATCGTGCTGGGCATGGCCCACCGCGGCCGCCTCAACGTCTTGGTCAATGTGCTGGGCAAGGCCACTAAGGAACTGTTCCGCGAGTTCGAAGGCAAGTACGACAACAATGCCCAGGGTTTGGGCGACGTCAAATATCACCAAGGATTTTCCTCAGACATCGATACCCCCGGGGGCTCGGTGCACTTGGCGCTGGCCTTCAACCCTTCTCACCTGGAGATCATCTCGCCGGTGGTGGAGGGTTCGGTGCGCGCCCGCCAGGACCGGCGCGGCGACGAGCTTGGCGAACAGGTGTTGCCCATCGTGATCCATGGCGACGCCGCCTTCGCCGGGCAGGGCGTGGTGATGGAGACCTTCAACATGTCCCAGGCCCGGGGCTACAACACCCACGGAACGGTGCACATCGTTATCAACAATCAGATCGGCTTCACCACCAGCAATCCACTGGATGCCCGCTCTACCCTGTATTGCACCGAGGTGGCGCGCATGGTGCAGGCGCCTATCTTCCACGTCAACGGCGACGATCCTGAGGCGGTGGTATGGGTGACCCAGCTGGCCCTGGATTTCCGCATGGAGTTCAAGCGCGACGTAGTGATCGACCTGGTGTGTTACCGCCGTCACGGCCACAGCGAGGCGGACGAACCCGCCGTGACCCAACCCCATATGTACCACGCCATTCGCAACCATCCCCGGGTGCCTCGTTTGTACGGCGACCGCTTGATAGGCGAAGGCGTCATCAGCGCCGAGCAATACGACGCCATGGTCAAGGACTACCATGCCGCCTTGGACGAAGGCACCACGGTGGCACGCCATATCATCGTGGACACCGAGGGCAAATATTCCCGTGGTTGGCGGCCTTACGTAGGGGGGACCTGGACCGAAAATGCGGAGGCGGGGGTCTCTCCCGAGTTGATCGGCGAGATGGCGGTGCGTTTGACTACGGTGCCGGAGGGCTTCGAGTTACACCCGCAATTGACCAAGATCATCGATGCCCGGCGCGAGATGGCGGCCGGCAATCACCCCATCGATTGGGGTTTTGCCGAGAACATGGCCTACGCTACGCTGTTGAACGACGGCTATCCGGTGCGCCTTTCCGGCCAGGACAGCGGCCGCGGCACCTTTTTTCACCGCCATGCGGTGTGGCACAACCAGCGGGAAGTGGGTAACTACATCCCGTTGCAACACCTGCGCGAAGCTCAGGCCCGCTTCACGGTAATCGATTCCCTGCTCTCCGAAGAGGCGGTGCTGGGCTTCGAGTACGGCTACGCCACCGCCGCGCCGGAGGGCCTGGTGATCTGGGAGGCCCAGTTCGGCGACTTCGCCAACAACGCCCAGGTGGTGATCGATCAATTCATCAGTTCCGGCGAGGCCAAATGGAATCGCCTGCAGGGGCTGACGGTGATGCTGCCCCACGGCTATGACGGTCAGGGGCCGGAACATTCCTCGGCGCGCCTGGAGCGCTATTTGCAACTGTGCGCCGGCGATAACATGCAGGTGTGCGTGCCCACTACCCCGGCGCAGATGTTTCACATGCTGCGCCGCCAGGCCCTGCGCAAATATCGCAAGCCCCTTATTATCATCTCGCCCAAGAGCCTGTTGCGCAACCGCCTGTCAGTGTCCAGCCTGGCGGATCTCAGCGAGGGCCGCTTTCAAGCGGTGATTGGCGAAGTGGATCCGATCAAGGATCAGGATGCCCGGAGAATTGTCCTCTGCACCGGCAAGGTCTATTTCGATCTGTTGGAACGGCGCCGCGCCGACCAGCGCACGGACATCGCCATCATCCGCGTCGAGCAGCTCAACCCCTTCCCGAGAGAGGCCTTGCAGAGAGAGTTGCAGCGCTATGCCAAGGCCAAGGAAGTGGTGTGGTGTCAGGAGGAGCCTGAGAACCAGGGTGCATGGCGATACATGCAGGTCTATTTGCAGGAGTTTTTGAAGGCCGGCCAGGTGCTTCACTACGCCGGCCGCCCGGCCTATGCGGCGCCGGCGGAGGGATCCATGAGCAAGCATCAGGCGACGCAGGCCGCCCTCATCACCGCCGCCTTGGATGAGCACGCCCAGTCGCAAAAAGGCAATGTGCGCATTGCATAAAGGAGTAGGGAGCAGAATATGTTGATCGAAGTAAAGGTGCCGGCTCTACCCGAGTCCGTCGCCGACGGCACGCTGTCCAAATGGCACAAGCAGACCGGGCAGGCGGTACGGCGCGACGAGAACCTGGTGGACCTGGAGACCGACAAGGTGGTGTTGGAGATCGCCGCGCCCCAGGATGGGGTGCTGAGCGAGATCAAACAGGTCGACGGGGCGGTAGTCAAGGGTGGTACCGTGGTGGCGGTGATCGATACCGCGGCGGCCGCGTCCGCGCAAGCCCCGGCGCCGGCTCCCGCGCTGAAGGTTACGGCGGAGGAGGCAAAGCCCGCGGCGGCCAACAGTGAACTCAGTCCTGCGGTACGCAAGCTGGCGGCGGAACATCAGGTGGATACCCAGCAGGTCTCCGGCACCGGCAAGGGTGGCCGTATCACCAAGGGTGATTTGCTGCGCCACCTCGAACAACAGCCCGTCGCCAGCGAGGCCGCGACGTCACCGGTCCCCGCCGCTGCCGGGCGCGGCGAGCAGCGCATGGCCATGACCCGCCTGCGGGCCCGCATCGCCGAGCGCCTGGTGGAGGCTCAGCACACCGCCGCCATGCTCACCACCTTCAACGAGGTGAACATGCAGCCGGTAATGGACCTGCGCAGCCGCTATCAGGACGCTTTCCAGAAGAAGTACGGCATCAAGCTCGGCTTCATGTCGTTCTTCATAAAAGCGGCGGTTGAGGCCCTCAAGCAATATCCGGTGGTCAACGCCTCTATCGACGGCGGCGACATCGTGTACCACAGCTATTTCGACGTGGGTGTGGCGGTGAGTACCCCGCGCGGCCTGGTGGTACCTGTGGTGCGCGATGCCGATGCCCTGTCTTTCGCTGAATTGGAGCAGGAGGTGGTGGATTACGCCACCCGCGCCCGCGACGGCAAGCTCGCCATGGAAGAGTTGAGCGGCGGCACCTTCACCATCACCAATGGCGGTATATTCGGTTCGCTGTTGTCGACGCCCATTCTCAATCCGCCCCAGAGCGCCATCCTCGGTATGCACAAGATCGCCGAACGGCCGGTGGTGGAGGACGGCGACATCGTGGCGCGGCCCATGATGTACCTGGCGCTGTCCTACGATCACCGCTTGGTGGACGGCCACGAGGCAGTGCGTTTCCTAGTGACCATCAAGGAGGCGCTGGAGGACCCGGCGCGGCTGCTATTGCAGGTGTGAAAAAGAAGGTTAACCATGGAGAGCACGGAGATAATTAATTAAAAAATTCTCCTGAGGACAGGGACGGTAGGTTGGGAAGACGCATTTGAATGGATGCTCACCCCAAAAACAAAATCTCTTCTCCGTGTCCTCCGTGCTCTCCGTGGTTCAAAAAGGAATAATATGATGGATAAATTCGATGTGGTGGTGATCGGCGGTGGACCGGGTGGTTATGTGGCCGCGATCCGCTGTGCGCAGTTGGGCCTGCTCACCGCCTGCGTGGATGAGTGGCGTACCCCGCAGGGCAAGCCGGCCCTGGGCGGCACCTGCCTCAACGTGGGCTGCATCCCATCCAAGGCCATGTTGGATTCGTCCCATCACTACCGTCATCTGCAACATGATCTGGCGGCCCACGGCATCACCGTCAAGGGCGTGCAGCTGGACATCGCCACCATGCAGGCGCGCAAGGAAAAGGTGGTGCGCACCCTTACCGGCGGCGTCGAGGCGCTGTTTCTCAAGCACAAGATCACCTGGCTCCAAGGCAGAGGCAGTCTGCTGGAAAACAATCGCGTGGCGGTGCAGGGCCATGACGGCGGCAAGACCGTGGTGGAGGCCAAGAACATCATCATCGCCACCGGCTCCGCGCCGGCGTCCCTGGCGGACACACCGTTCGACGGCGAGCTTATCGTAGATTCCAGTGGCGCCCTGGCTTTCGGCGAGGTGCCCAAACGCCTGGCGGTAATCGGCGGTGGCGTCATCGGCTTGGAGCTGGGCAGTGTGTGGTGCCGCCTGGGCGCCGAGGTCACCATACTCAACCGCGGCCAGACCCTGCTCGCCAAGATAGAGGAAGATCTCGCCAAGGAGGCTCATCGTCAACTCAGCGCCCAGGGCCTGAACATTCGCCTCGGTGCCCAGTTGGACAAGGTCAGCACCGGCAAGAAACAGGTGACCGTGCGCTACCACGATGCCGAGGGCGAGCAGGAGCTGAAAGCCGATCGCCTGCTGGTGGCTACCGGGCGGCGTCCCCATACCGAAGGGCTCGATACCGAAGGCGTGGGTCTGGCCATGGACGAGCGCGGCTTCATCGTGGTGGATGAATTCTGTCACACCAATCTTCCCGGGGTCTATGCAATCGGCGACGTGGTGCGTGGTCCCATGCTGGCCCACAAGGCCTCCGAGGAAGGGGTGGCGGTGGCGGAACGTATCGCCGGTCAGGCCAGCCACGTCAACTATGAAACCATCCCCTGGGTGATCTACACTTGGCCGGAGATCGCCTGGGTGGGTCAGACCAGTCAGCAGTTGCAGGATAGCAATACGGATTTCCGCGCCGGGGTGTTTCCCTTTATGGGCAACGGCCGCGCCCACGCCATGGGCGACGTGGCGGGTCTTGTGAAGATCCTGAGCGACGGCAAGACCGACCGCATCCTGGGAGTGCACATCATCGGCCCCTATGCCTCCGAGTTGATCAGCGAGGCGGTCACGGTGATGGAGTTCGGCGGCGCGGCGGAGGACATCGCCCGCACCGTGCATGCCCACCCTACCTTGTCTGAGGCGATGCACGAGGCCGCCCTGGCGGTGGCGGGTCGGGCCCTGCACCGTTGAGGCAGGCCTATAGGAAGGCACGATGATGTCGATACAAAAGGGTAATTGAACGGCAGAGGACGCCCGTGAAAGTTGAAAAACATTTTTTGGCCACCTTTCTTGAAGACCTGAACAAGAATCGGGTGGTGTTGCCGACGCTGCCGGAAGTGGCGGTGCAGGTGCGCAAGCTGGTCAATGCGCCTAATACCACGGCGCGCCAGGTGGCGCGTCTGATCGGTTCCGATCCGGCCCTCACCGCGCGGTTGTTGAAAGTGGTCAACAGCCCGATGTATCGCGGCCAGGAAAAGATCGAAAACATACAAACTGCGGTGACACGCCTGGGTGCCGCGCAGGTGCGCAATCTGGTCACCGCCCTGCTGATGCAGCAGCTCTATCAGGCCAAGGGTACCCAGCACACCCGGCAGCGACTCAAAATCCTTTGGTCTCACAGCGCCAAGGTCGCGGCCTTGTGCTATGTGATCGCCCGCCGCTTCACTCGCCTGCAACCGGATCAGGCCATGTTGGGCGGTTTGATCCATGATATCGGCGTCCTGCCCATTCTGCGTCGTGCCGAGGCCTATCCACAGTTGGCCAACGATCCCGAGGCCCTGGAAGAGGTAATCAAACATCTGCATACCATCATCGGTCCCTTCATCATGGACGAATGGAATTTTTCTCCGGATCTGGTGGCCGTGACCTCACAGCATGAAGACCTGTGGCGAAGCGAAGGCTCGGATGTCAGTTATGTCGATGTGGTGGTCGTGGCCAATCTGCACAGTTATCTGGGCACGCAGCATTATCTCACTAAGGTGGACTGGTCCAAGGTTCCCGCCTTCAGTAAGCTGGGTCTCACCCCAGAAGAGAGCATCGACACGCTGGAAGCGGCACGGGAAGAGTTGCAGGAAGTCAAAAGCCTGTTCAATTAACCGCCGATACCCATATCTAAAAGCATTAACCACGGAGAACACGGAGGGCACGGAGAAAAGCGCTTTATGTTGTAAAGTGCGTGCCGTCGCGTGTTTCAATACCGGAAAATCTGGCGCGGTTTAATGTGACATCTTCGATCAGTCATTGCTGCAACTCCCCTTTTATAATCTCCGTGTTCTCCGTGCCCTCCGTGGTTCTCATCTTTAATCTTCAATTTATCTTCGCTTCAGAGTGGATTAATGGTCGCCTGATTAAATGTCCCCAAGCCTGAAGAGCAGGCAATGGTTAAACCAAACGGAGGACACGACCATGAATACTTACGAGCAAAATGGAAATATGGAATTCGGCGAACAGATACTGCGCGGCGGCGTGGGCTTGATCATGATCGAGACGGTGTTGCTGACCCCGGCAGTGGCCCCGGCGGTGATCGCCGGCCTGTCTCTGGCCGCGCTGTACATGGTGTTTACGGCGATCATGGCCTGGGATCCGGTCTACGCCCTGGCACAAGGTCTGCTACATCGCGGCGAGGAACCGATCAAGGCCAGCGTCACCCCCCTTCCCAGCCGTCCCGAGACCGTTGTTTCGCACGGCCACAAGAAGGCGGCCTAAGCCTTCAGGGTATCCTCCGATGGGACGGGCGAGCCGCGAGGCTCGCCCGGACCAAGGGGTTTAGCCCTTAACGGTGCCACCCAGCGTTGAGCGTAATACGGCATATCCGAGCAGCGCCGACAGCGTCGATCCGCACAGGATCCCAAGCCGGTCGTCCGCCACGAATCCCGTGGCGCCCTGTTCAAACGCCAGTGAGCTGATGAACAGGCTCATGGTAAATCCGATGCCGCACAGCACTGCGACGCCATACAGCTCCCGCCATCGGGTCCCGCTCGGCAGGTGCGCCCATCCCAGCTTTATTACCATCCATGCAGCGGCCATCACGCCGAGCTGCTTGCCGAGAAATAAACCGGCGGCAATGCCCAGGGGTACTGGCTCCAGTAGCGACGAGAAAGTCACGCCGTCCAGCGATACCCCGGTATTGGCGAAGGCGAAGATCGGCAGGATGGCAAAGGCCACCGCAGGGTGGAGGTCTTGCTCCAATTCTTCCAGGGGCGATCTGCCGTTCTCTGATTTGATGCGCAACGGAATGAACAAGGCCAGTACAATGCCAGCCAGGGTGGCATGGACTCCGGATTTCAAGACTGCGGCCCACAATACCAGGCCGACCAGGATGTAAGGTACGATGGTCCTTACGCCTCTGCGATTGAACATATAGAGGATCGCGATGGCGCCGCCCGCGATAATCAGCGATGTAAGCGACAAATCCGCGGTATAGAACACCGCGATGATTGTGATCGCCCCGAGATCGTCCGCGATCGCCACGGCTACCTGCTACGCGATCTCGGCAGCACGAACGGTACCTTCGTGGGCTCGGTCCGGGTGCGCGAGGTCTACCTGGGCGAGGCCCGCAACTTCCACGTCG
>CAZOTG010000007.1:12282-22579 GCA_964582585.1 uncultured Chromatiaceae bacterium
ATAGAACACCGCGATGATTGTGATCGCCCCGAGATCGTCCGCGATCGCCAGGGTGAGCAGAAACAACTTGAGGGCATGTGGAACCCGGGTACCCAGCAGCGATAAAACACCCACGGCGAAGGCGATATCGGTGGCGGCCGGGATGGCCCAACCCTTGAGCGCCATGGCGTCTCCCCAATTGAGTGCGATGTAGATCAACGCGGGCACGAACAGCCCGCCGGCGGCCGCCGCCACTGGCAGCACGATCTGCGATGGATTGGAAAGCTCGCCTTGCAAGACCTCGCGCTTCAGTTCCAGGCCGATCAGAAAGAAGAACACCGCCATCAGGCCGTCGTTGATCCACAACAGCAGTGGCTTGGCGATTTCGAATGCACCGACACGTATCTCCACCGGGGTGTTCAGCAAGGCGTCATACCAATCCCTGGCCGCGCTGTTTTCCGCCACCATGGCCAGGATCGCAGCCAGGAACAATATGATTCCAGCCGCCGACTCCAGCCTTAAAAATTGGCGGATCGCATTGATCATGAGTCAAGTTTGGTCACCGGCGAGGCATAAATCCTCGCCGGTGACCAAAGGGGAGAGCTGCGCATCTCCCCTTTGGAAACCCCATTGGTAAAGTTTTCGCGGATTGCCGCGGAGTATTTTGAATTCATAACGCTTCCTCCGTGATGCCGTCGATCGGCGAAGACCGCCGCGTGGTACGCCCGATCAGGCCTGCCCGGGACCCAGCGCCGCGACGATGGCATTCACCAGCGGTTTCATGAAGTAACTCTCCTCAGGCATCATGTCGACGCCAACGCCCATGTCCCGCAAGGCCTCGGCGACAATGGGACCGACGGCGGCGACATTGGCGCGGGACAGACCTGTCAACAGTGTTTCCTGCAATTGGTTTTGCTCGGCGACGTCGCGCAGGCGCATGAGCTGCTGCATGCTGGTAAAGGCGATGACGTCTATTCTGCCTTCCGCCAGCTGCTCGATGAGGGTGACGACCTTGGCGTCGTCCATCTTGCCGGCGTAGATGTAGGGCGCCACTGGATGGGGCGTGGCGCCGGCCTGACGTAGAAAGTCCATGAGCTTGAGGTTGGGGTCGCTGCCGTAGAGCTGCACGCCGATGTCACGACCCCGAAGGTCCAACTTGGCGAGGGCGGCGATGACGCCGTCGGTGGTGGGGGTTTCCGCGGCCAGGTCGTTGCGCAGGCCGATGTCGCGCAGGGCACGCGCCGGTTTGGGGCCGCGGGTGATCTTGCGGGTCTTGCCTAGGGCAGCGATGACCTCGTCCTTGATCCCGGCACGTTCCGCGGCGGCGATCAGGCGTCGCAGGCCTTCGCCGGTGAGCAGCACCAGGTCATGGAAACGTCCGGCAGCCAGTTGTTTGAGCCAGGCGATGATGGGTATCTGGTCGGGGGCGTCGTGGATAGCCACCAAGGGGCAGCGCACTGTGGTGGCGCCGCGCTGTTCCAGCATCTGGGTGAACAGGTCCAGTTCCCGGGTCTCGGGGATGGCGATGGTGCGACCGTTCAGTGGCTTAGGGGTCATGATCCGGGCTCGACGAGAGGGAATATCGATAAGCTAACCGTCCCGTCCGCACTCCGCAAGATTTCCTTAATAAATACGAAGTTGACGGCCGATATAATTAGTACCAAAATAGTCCAGAATAACTGAGGTACCTGACATGCTACGTGTGGGAAAACTGACAGATTACGGGACGGCGGTGATGACCTCGCTGGCCCAGCGGCCGGAACGGCTGCAGAGCGCCGCCGAAATCGCAGCCGAGCTAGGCCTGGCCCTGCCCACGGTGAGCAAGATACTTAAAACCTTGGTGCAGAACGGTTTATTGGTATCGCTGCGCGGCGCCAAGGGGGGCTACAACCTGGCGGTAGCGCCCGAGGAAATCTCGGTGGCACAGATTATTGCCGCCATCGAGGGCCCCATCGCCCTCACCGAGTGCAGTGATACGGCCAAGCTCTGTGAGCAGGAATCCCTGTGCTCGGTGCGGGGCAACTGGCAGCGGATCAATCAAGCGGTGCTGACCGCCCTGCAGCAGGTGACCCTGGCGGATCTAGCGCGTCCGGCGGAGCAGCCCTTGCGGTTTGTACCGCCACGCACGACCCCTCGCATGGAAGGGATATGAAGAATTTTTGGAGTGTGATTTATGGCTAAGACCCAACCCATCGACGATCTGGTCAAACGGGAGTACAAGCACGGCTTCTTTACCCTGATCGAGTCCGATACCCTGCCGCCGGGCTTGAATGAAGACGTGATCCGCGTGATTTCGGCTAAGAAGGGCGAGCCGGAATTCATGCTGGAGTGGCGGCTCAAGGCCTTTCGCCATTGGCAGACTATGAGCCAGCCGGCCTGGGCCCATGTCCATTATCCGCCCATCGACTATCAGGCCATCAGCTATTATTCCGCGCCCAAGAAGAAGGACGGCCCCAAGAGCCTGGACGAGGTCGATCCCGAATTGCTGCGTACCTACGAGAAGCTGGGCGTGCCATTGCACGAGCGGGCGCGTCTCGCCGGGGTGGCGGTGGACGCGGTGTTCGACAGTGTGTCGGTGGCCACCACCTTCAAGGAAAAGCTCTCTGAGAAGGGTGTGATCTTTTGTTCCTTCTCCGAGGCGGTGCAGAAATATCCGGAGCTGGTGCAGCAATATCTGGGCACGGTGGTGCCGCAGGGCGATAATTTCTACGCGGCGCTCAATTCCGCGGTATTCACCGACGGCTCCTTCGTCTACGTGCCCAAGGGCGTGCGCTGCCCCATGGAATTGTCCACCTATTTCCGCATTAACGCCGCCAGTACCGGCCAGTTCGAGCGTACGCTGATCATCGCCGACGAAGGCGCCCATGTCAGTTATCTGGAAGGCTGCACCGCGCCCATGCGCGACGAGAACCAGTTGCACGCCGCTGTGGTGGAGCTGGTGGCCCTGAACAATGCCGAGATCAAATACTCCACGGTGCAGAACTGGTACCCCGGCGATGCCGAGGGCAAGGGCGGCATCTACAACTTCGTCACCAAGCGCGGCCATTGCCGCGGCGTCAATTCCAAGATCGCCTGGACCCAGGTAGAGACCGGCTCCGCCATCACCTGGAAGTATCCCAGCTGTATCTTGGAAGGGGATAACTCGGTGGGCGAGTTCTATTCGGTGGCGCTGACCAATAACTTTCAGCAAGCCGACACCGGTACCAAGATGGTCCACATCGGCAGGAACACCCGCAGCACCATCATCTCCAAGGGCATCTCCGCCGGCCACGGCCAGAATGCCTACCGCGGTCTGGTGAAGATCCTCAAGAGCGCCGAAGGGGCGCGCAACTACACCCAGTGCGATTCCCTGCTGCTGGGCGATAAATGCGGTGCCCACACCTTCCCTTACATAGAGGTGAAGAATCCCGGTGCCAAGGTGGAGCACGAGGCCACCACTTCCAAGATCAGCGAGGACCAGTTGTTCTACTGCCAGCAGCGCGGACTGTCGGCGGAAGACGCGGTATCCATGATCGTCAACGGCTTCTGCAAAGAGGTGATCAAGGAGTTGCCCATGGAGTTCGCCGTGGAGGCCCAGAACCTGCTGGGCGTCAGTTTGGAAGGCAGCGTGGGATAAAACAGTTTCGAGTAACGAGTAGCGAGTGCAAAGAAATGCTGAGCATCAAGAATCTGAAAGTGAATGTGGACGGCAAGGCCATCCTCAAGGGCATCGACCTGGAGGTCAAGGCCGGCGAGGTGCACGCCATCATGGGGCCCAACGGCTCCGGTAAGAGCACCCTGGCCAATGTGCTGGCCGGCCGCGAGGGTTACGAGGTCACCGACGGCGAGGTGTGGTTCCAGGGCAAGAATCTTCTGGAGCTGGCGCCCGAGGAGCGGGCCCGCGAAGGGGTGTTCCTGGCCTTTCAATACCCGGTGGAGATCCCCGGGGTGAGCAACGTCTATCTGCTCAAGGCGGCGGTCAACGCAGTGCGCAAACATCGCGGCTTGCCGGAATTGGACGCCATGGACTTTCTGAGCCTGGTCAAGGACAAGATGAAGCTAGTGGAGATGAACGAACAGTTTCTGTATCGCGCCGTCAACGAAGGTTTCTCCGGCGGTGAGAAGAAGCGCAACGAGATCCTGCAGATGGCCCTGTTGGAACCGGCTCTGGGCATTCTCGACGAGACCGATTCCGGCCTGGACATCGACGCCCTCAAGATCGTCTCCGAGGGCGTCAACGCCCTGCGCAGCCCGGAGCGCGCCATGGTGCTGGTGACCCACTATCAGCGCCTGCTTAATTACGTGGTGCCCGACCAGGTGCATGTGCTGGTCAACGGTCGTATCGTCAAGTCCGGCGACCGCGGCCTCGCGCTGGAGCTGGAAAACAAAGGCTATGGCTGGATCGAAGCCGGCGCAGCCGGGGGATGAGCGTCGAATCGCCTATGAATACACTAAAGGGCATTAACGCCATGACCCAACCCAGGAATCATTACGCCGTGGAGTTCGAGCGCATAGCCGAAGGTCTGGCGGGCCACGGCTCGCCGTGGCTGCGTGAGCTGCGCAACATTGCCATGGCCCGTTTCGCCGAGCGCGGCTTTCCCACGACCCGTGACGAGGATTGGAAATACACCCGCACCAACGCCATCGAAAAGCGCGCCTTCCGTTGCGGCCCGGTCGACGGCGCAGTGGATATGGAAAAGATCAACGCCGCTTTGCAGACCGAATTCGGCGTGCCGCGTCTGGTGTTCGTCAACGGCCGCTATTTTCCCACTTTGTCGCGAGTCGATGATTTGCCCGCCGGCGTGACCATCGCCGGGCTCAACGAGGTGCTTGGCACCAACCCCGATGTACTGCGCGGTCTGTTCGGCGAAACGGTGATGCTGGATCGCCATCCCTTCGCCGCCTTGAATACCGCCTTCGCCGAGGACGGCGTCTATCTGGCCGTTGCCGACGGTGTGACGGTGGAGCAGCCGATCCATGCGGTGTTTTTCGCCACCGCGGCGCAGGACGGCCATATGGTCAATCCCCGGGTGCTGGTGCGGGGCGGCGCCAACAGCCAGGCCGTCCTGGTGGAACGTTACCTCGCCCTGGACGAGGCGGTGTATTTCTCCAACGCCGTCGCCGAGATCAAGTTGGGCGACAATGCCGTCTACGATTATTACCGCGTGCAGGAGGAGAGCGCCAAGGCCTTCCACATCAGCGGCATTCACGTGCATCAACAGCGCGACAGCCGCTTTAGCGCCCACGCCATTTCCTTGGGCAGCGCCTTGATACGCAACGATATCGACATACAATTGGCCGCCGCCGGCGCGCACTGCGGGCTGACCGGCCTGTACCTGGCCGACGGCCGCCAGCATGTGGACATCCATACCCGTATCGATCACCTGCAGCCCCACGGCACCAGCGACGAATTCTACAAGGGCATCCTGGACGGTCACGGCCGCGGGGTGTTCAATGGCAAGGTGATCGTGCATCCCGACGCCCAGAAGACCGACGCGCGCCAGTCCAACAAGAATCTACTGTTGTCCGACAATGCCGAGGCGGATACCAAACCGCAGCTGGAGATCTACGCCGACGACGTGAAATGCTCCCACGGTGCCACCGTCGGGCAATTGGACGCGGACGCGGTGTTCTATCTGCGTTCCCGCGGCATGGACGAGGCCGCCGCGCGCCGCCTGCTCACCCATGCCTTCGCCGCCGAGATCATTGAGCAGGTCAAGGTGCCGGCGCTGCGCGCCTATCTCGATAATGCGGTGATGGCGCGCCTGCCGCGCGCGCAAAGCGAGGGATCGTCATGAGCAGCGTACAGCAACCCGCCAAAGCAACCCCGAACGCCTTCGATGCCGAGCGCCTACGCCGGGACTTTCCCATCCTGCACCAGGCGGTGCACGACAGGCCCCTGGTCTATCTGGACAACGCCGCCACCAGCCAGAAGCCGCGCCAGGTGATGGAGGCGCTCGATCATTACTACCGCTTCGACAACGCCAACATCCACCGCGGCGTGCACACCCTGAGCGAGCGCGCCACCGCCGCCTACGAAGAGGCGCGCGACAAGGTACAGCGCTTCCTCAACGCCGCCGATCGCCGCGAGATCGTGTTCGTGCGCGGCGCCACCGAGGCCATCAATCTGGTGGCTCAGAGCTACGCGCGGCCGCGCCTCCAGCCCGGTGACGAGATCCTCATCACCGAGATGGAGCACCACTCCAATATCGTGCCCTGGCAGCTGGTGTGCGAACAGACCGGCGCGGTGTTGAAAGTAGTGCCCATCGATGAGACGGGCGAACTCAAGCTCGACGAATTCCATCGCTTGTTGAACGCCCGCACCAAGCTGCTGGCGGTGGTGCATGTCTCCAACGCCCTGGGCACCATCAACCCGGTGAAGGAGATGGTCGACGTGGCCCACGCCCAGGGCGTGCCGGTATTGCTGGACGGCGCCCAGGCGGTACCCCATGTGGCGGTGGATGTGCAGGCCCTGGATTGCGAATTCTATGTGTTCTCCGGCCACAAGCTCTACGCGCCCACCGGTACTGGAGCGTTGTACGGCAAGGCCGCGTTGCTGGAAGCCATGCCCCCCTACCAGGGCGGCGGCGACATGATCCGTTCCGTGAGTTTCACCAAGACCGAGTACAACGCCCTGCCCTACAAATTCGAGGCGGGCACGCCCCATATCGCCGGCGGCATCGGCCTGGGTGCGGCCATCGATTACCTGACGGATATCGGTCTCGACGCCGTCGCCGCCTGGGAAGACGAAATGCTGCGCTACGCCACCGCCCGCGTCCATGAAATCCCGGGTCTGCGTATCATCGGTACCGCGACCCATAAGGCCGGCATCCTGTCCTTCGTGATGGACTGCGTCCATCCCCACGACATCGGCACCATCCTCGATCACGAGGGCGTTGCCATCCGCACCGGACATCATTGCGCCATGCCGGTGATGGAGCACTACAAAGTGCCGGCAACGGCGCGGGCCTCCTTGGCCTTGTACAACACCCGCGGCGACGTGGACCGTTTGATCGCCGCGATCCTCAAGGTGAAAGAGGTGTTCCGTGTCTGATCTGCGTGAGCTGTATCAAGAGGTGATCTTCGATCACAATCGCAATCCGCGCAACTTCGGCAAGCTGGCGGACGCCAACCGTCATGCCGACGGCAACAATCCGTTGTGCGGCGACAAGCTCCATCTCTATCTCAAGATTGAGGACGACGTTATCACCGATATCCGCTTCGAAGGCATGGGTTGCGCCATTTCCACCGCCTCCGCCTCACTGATGACCGAGCGGCTCAAGGGTATGAAGGTGGCCGACGCCGAGGCCTTGTTCCACAAATTCCATGCAGTGGTGACCGAAGACGGCGATAAGGGCGCGGGCCCCGAACTGGGTAAGCTCAGCGTGCTCACCGGCGTGCGCGAATACCCGGCGCGGGTCAAGTGCGCTACCCTGGCCTGGCACACCCTGGAAGCGGCCCTGCACAACAAGGAAACGGCATCGACGGAGTGAATGGGGATGCAGGCCAATGAAATCGTATCGCTGACGCGGGATTGCCCCGCCGTATTGATACCGGCGGGAACCCCCATCACCCTACCGGCGGGACAGTCGGTGACCATCACCCAATCCCTGGGCGGCAGCTACACCTGTTATGTGGAAGGCAGTCTGGTGCGGGTGGACGGCAAAGACGCCGACGCCCTGGGAAAGACACCCACCCAGCATCAATTCGACAAGGACGAAGCAGGAGAGTGTGGCCCGGTGGACGAACAATTGATCTGGCAGCAACTGGCCACCTGCTACGATCCCGAGATCCCCATCAACATCGTGGAGCTGGGGTTGATCTACGACTGCAGCGTGGTGCCGCTGCCCGAGGGCGGCAACCGCGTCGATATCAAGATGACCCTTACCGCCCCCGGCTGTGGCATGGGCGCCATTCTGCAGCAGGACGTGATCAGCAAGGTCAAGACCGTGCCCAACGTCACCGACGCCGATGTGGAACTGGTCTTCGAGCCGCCCTGGGATCAAAGCCGCATGACCGAGGCCGCCAAGCTGCAGGCGGGACTCCTGTAAGCAGAGAAAAGAGCAAAGGGCAAAGAGGAAAGTAAAAGATGAAAGACCAAAGCAGAAAGGCGATACACTATTTCAATCCTTTTCTCTTTCCCCTTTATACTTTGCTCTGATTTTATATGTCCGACTGGGTTGACGTAGCAAAACTTGAAGAACTCCCGCCTGGCGAGCGCTGCATAGTCGACGTGGACGATGTCCAGATCGCGGTGTTCAATCTAGACGGCGAGTATTACGCCATCGAGGACGTCTGTACCCACGACTACGCGCCCCTGGATGACGCCAAGCTGGAAGGCGATGAAATCGTCTGTCCGCGCCACGGCGCGCGTTTCTGCATCAAGACCGGCGCCGTTACGGCGCCGCCCGCTTACGAGCCGGTACCCACTTTCCCCGTCCGCATCCACGAGGGCATGATCCAGGTGCGCGATGCGCGCTGGGATTGACCGCACTTGCAGAATATTAGTAGTTTAATTTTAAAAAGGATTGTCAGTTAGGGATGAGACGGCCAAGCGCATGGGGCCCTTTCAACGTTCCAAACAGGGCTTGAACTGTTCCGCCAATATTCCGAGTTAAAAGCACTAGATTCCGGGTTTCGGCTACGTTATGCTCGGAATGACGAGAATCTATCTCAAAATCAACTAGGCAATAGAAGTGGTGTGAAGCTACGCTCATGTTACGACTGGGAGCCGCACGCTGAGCACGGATTAGGGAGCATCGCTGAGCTATCCAAACTACAAAATGGCGCATCAGCGCTTTCGGCAATGGTGTTGCAGCGAAGTATGGCGAACATTTTGGCAGAAATTGCCAGTACGCTTCGTTATGAAGGCAATCTAGACGAATCGGAATGATTCATGGACGCGACCTTCGGCCCCATCAAGGGTGAAGGGACGGCATTGGCAAGGCGAAGCCCAATAAAAGTATGTAATCATGGCGATTAGCGGCCGCACGGCGAGTCATTATGAAGTGACCTTGATGTAGTTAGGTTTTGACTTTTTATGATTGAAGTCAAAGTGGAGATCCTGGTCGATGACCGCGCGTATGACAATGATACTTTAATGAGATTCTGAAGCAAGACGGCATCAACATGATTTCCCCGTTTAGTTTGGATCACATGAAACTCAAGCCCCAGGGTGGTCGGTGCTTGTGTTGATATGAGCGATAGTGGCTGGTTGCATAGTTCTTTGCCTGGCTCCAATGCCAATATGTATCCTGGTTCGCTGGGAGGCTACGCCGAGAATCTTCTCGGCTTTGTTCGTCTGGAAACAGAGTCTACCTGCTAAAGAGATTTTGAGACAGGTCCAAGTATGACCGCAAGGCATAACCAAATATTCATCGTAAGCATATTGCTTATCATTACTGTGGCGATAGTATTGCGTTGGCATCACATTGACCAACGCAGTTTGTGGTACGACGAGTTGGTGACGGCGAATAATTCGAATGGGACATTAGAGGAAACGCTCGACAAGACCCGGTCGAACAGTAGTGCGCCAGTGCTCCATCCAATCATTCTCCAGGTAGTGGAGCGCTATAGTGATGGCCCTCTGGCGGTTCGCTTGCCGTCCATGCTGGCGGGAGTTTTGGCGGTCGTGGTATTGATTGTGGCCGCCAGACGGGCGATCGGTATGCGTGGGGCAGTGTTTGCAGGTCTCATCATTGCGATGTCGGCCTCCCAGATTCACTACAGCCAAGAGGTGAGAGAGTATTCGCTCTCCGTATTAGCCGCCGCGCTAATGCTTCTCGTCTATATCCAATATGCCCGGCCCGAAAACCTAGGATGGTCATTACTGATTTTATGTGTATTGCTGCTCGTCGCCCCATTTGTGCAGTACGGGCTCGTGCTATTCGGGCTCTCCATTGTCGGGGCCATGATCCTTGTACGGCTCGCCCAAGGCGCGAATCTTCGGCGGGTGGTAACAGAGGCGGGTGCTGCCGGCTTGTCACTCGGCGCGGGGGGATTGGGCTCGCTCTTTCTTACTCTACGTCATCAGATGTATCTCTTGGGGTTGCAAGCAGATCGCGGCTTCTATTACGACCCCGGGAAAGACCATAACTTCCTTATCTTCATTGCTAATCAGACAGTTGCACTGTTCTCCTTCGTCTATCTGGGGCCGTTGTTGCTAGGCTTGATCATTCCAGCTCTGATTTTCTACGGATGGGATGTACTTAAGAACCGAACCTGGGAACCGATATTTATTGTCGGATTGATGTCGCTTGTTGTGGCCATATCCATGGCTTTACTGCGCCTCTATCCCTATGGCGGGATGAGGCAGTGCATCTACCTGGCGCCGGTCCTG
>CAZOTG010000008.1:0-21282 GCA_964582585.1 uncultured Chromatiaceae bacterium
AATGGGGGCTGAACAAATTGAGGAGTCGGGCAAGCATCTCGGTGCTACACTTCGCGGAGTCAGTATAATGGCGCGGTGATCCTGTGAGAGCCTCCCGGGATCATCGTCCACTGGAGACAGGGGCATGGCTCGTAACGACGGGGGATTCTAGTGAAAATCGGCACGCCGTTGAGCCCCGGCGCCACCCGCGTCATGTTGTTGGGCGCGGGGGAGTTGGGTAAGGAGGTCATTATAGCCTTGCAGCGCCTCGGCGTGGAGGTGATCGCCGTGGACCGATATCGCGATGCCCCCGGGCAGCAGGTGGCCCATCGGGCCCATGTGATCGACATGGCCGACGCTGCGGCGATCCGCGCCCTGGTGGAGCAGGAGCGGCCCCGGCTCGTCGTCCCGGAGATCGAGGCCATCGCCACCGATGCCCTGGTCGCCATCGAGCGGGACGGCCTGGCGGAGGTCATCCCCACCGCCCGAGCGGTGCAGCTCACCATGAATCGCGAGGGGATACGCCGCCTCGCCGCCGAACAACTGGAACTGCTGACCTCCCGTTATGCCTTTGCGGAAAGCCTGCCTGAGTTGAAGATGGCCATCGACGGCGTTATCGGCTATCCCTGCGTGGTGAAGCCGGTGATGTCCTCGTCGGGCAAGGGTCAGCGGGTGGTGAACGACCCTGCTGAAGTGGCGGCGGCCTGGGAATATGCCATGGCCGGCGGCCGGGTGGCCAAGGGCAGGGTGATCGTCGAGGAGAAGATCGAATTCGACTATGAAGTGACGCTGCTGACGCTGCGGGCATTGGGCGAATCGGGGAAAGTAGAGACCTATTTCTGCGAACCCATCGGCCATGTGCAGGTGCAGGGCGACTATGTGGAGAGCTGGCAGCCGCAGACCATGAGTCCCAAGGCCCTGGCGCGCGCCCGTGAAATAGCGGGACTTGTCACCGCCAATCTCGGTGGGCGCGGTATCTTCGGCGTGGAACTGTTCGTGAAGGGCGACCGGGTGTGGTTCAGCGAAGTGAGTCCCCGTCCCCACGATACCGGGATGGTGACCATGGCCAGCCAGGAATTGAGCGAATTCGAATTGCACGCCCGCGCCATCCTGGGTTTGCCGGTGACCACCGCGCTGCGCGGTCCCGGCGCCAGTGCGGTGATCTACGGCGGCCTGCAAGAGACCGGTATCGCCTTCGAGGGGGTGGATGAGGCCTTGCGCATACCGGGTGTGGATGTGCGCCTGTTCGGCAAACCGGAATCCTTTGCCAAGCGCCGTATGGGCGTGGTAGTGGCGCGGGGTGACACTGTGACCGAGGCGCGGCAACGGGCACAGCAGGCCGTTGCCAAGATCCGTCCCGTCAGCGGCGGGCGGCCCTGAGTTCGGGTAGTGAGGTTCGGCGTCATCATCATTGGCGATGAGTTGTTGTCGGGTAAGCGGCAGGACCAACACTTCGCCCGGTCCATTGCTATTTTGGCGGAGCGGGGTTTGGAGTTGGGTTGGTGCCGCATCATCGGCGACGATCCCGAATTGATCGTCGAGACCTTACGTCACACCATGGCCGGTGATGACGTGGTGTTTTGTTTCGGCGGAATCGGCGTTACTCCCGACGATCACACCCGGGCCTGCGCGGCCGCGGCAGTGGGCGTGGTATTGCAGCCCCATCCGGAGGCGGTAAAGGAGATCAAGGCGCGCTATGGCGACGCCGCTAATCCCCGCCGCCTTCGGCTCGCCGAGTTACCCGCCGGCAGCGCCATCATCCCCAACCCCTACAACCGGTTCCCCGGGTTCAGCCTGGGGGGACATCATTTCCTGCCGGGGTTTCCTGAAATGGCCTGGCCCATGATGGCTTGGGTGCTGGATCAACGCTATGCGCAGCTGCATCGCACAAGGCCCGCCATTGAACGCAGCATAACGGTGTGGGCGCGGGAAGGGGAGTTGTTGCCGTTGATGGAGGCGTTTGTGGAGCGCTATCCGCAATGTCGCCTGTCATCCTTGCCGGAATTGGACCCGGACCGGCCTCGGCTGGAATTGGGAGTGCGCGGCGAGCAGGCCGACGTCGCCATGGCCATGGATTACCTGCGGGCTGAACTGACAACCCTGGGTTGCCAATGGCGGGAAACGCCCGCTGCTTGAAGTCTATGGCAGAAAGCAATACTGGCGAGCACCGGGAAACGCCGGTAAAGGCGTTTGCAGACCGTTACTGCTCTTCAGCTCGCTTCGGAGAGTTTGCTGGTATTGCGCGCCAGGCTTCGCCGGAAGTGCAAGGTATCTTGTCGATGCACCACTTCCTGGACCTTGGGACGCTCCGCGAATTGCGCCAGGGTGATGCCGTCGAGGAAGTTGTGGATTTGCGCGCTTAAATCAGACCATAGTTCGTGGGTCAGGCAGCGCTGCCCGTTCTGACAATTTTCCTTGCCCTCGCAGCGCGTGGTGTCCAATTTTTCGCTTACCGCGTTGATGATATCCGCCACCGTGATCTCGCCGGCGGGCCTTGCCAGGCGGTATCCCCCACGTGGTCCGCGGGTGCCGCTGATCAGGCCGTCGCGTCGCAGACGGGCGAAGATCTGTTCCAGATAGGAGAGGGAAATACCCTGGCATACCGAAATGTCGGCCAAGGTGACGGGGCCATATTTTTCGTGAATGGCCAAATCCATCATGGCGGTCACTGCGTAACGGCCTTTTGTTGATAATTTCATGGTTAAACCCTCTTAACGATGAATGGTGAACGTCTCGCGCCCATATCCTGACTTGGACAATAGGTATATATTAGTTGAGATATTTTATCAACAATGACGTGAGGGAAATTCGCCATCAAGTTGCGGGAGGGGATGGCGATTTAAAAGGCTCAATCAGGTTATTGTGTGATTTTAAATGATAAAAAATGACTGCTCTCGATGAGAGCCAGGGTACCGGGTAGTGGGGCACGGCCCGGACCTGCTGGGACTGTTTAACTATGGAGCGGTGGGACTCGGATCGGTCTGGGGAGAGTGGCGGCATTTCCAGCCGCCTAACTCGCCTGCACTGACCATAATACTGCTATGAATAGTTGAGGGGATAAGGGAGGAGAATCCAAAGGGGGCATACCCCCGTTCTCACCATCCCTTGTTTTTAGGCCCTGCATCTTCATTGCGGGCCTGGTTCTTGTAGATCTTGATGGTGAGATACACCATCAGGACGACAGTGAGGGCGGAGATCCCCGCGACCATGACCTCGAGAATAAACGGGACTTCCTTCGGTACTTCCATAATTACCATAGCCACTCGGGACCTCGCATAGGTTGAATGATGTTTGACCAGTGGAGCAAACCCATATCATAGCACTAACAATTCCCCGGAAGGAAAGCCTTATAGGCGCGACGCCAGATAGATGCCAATAATACTCTTAGCATCTGTAAGGGTACCGTCGCAGGTCCAACCCCTGGCCTTGTCGAAGTCCACCCAGTGACATTCGAATATTTCGTGACGTTCCGGCCTTTGGGGTACCGCCGAAAAATCTAGCGCCAGGTAGAGGTGAATGACTTCGTCGCAAAACCCCGGCGTGGTAAAGGTAATACCCAGTTTCCGCCATGAGGCGGCCAGCAGCCCGGCCTCTTCCTCCAATTCCCGCTGGGCGGTATGGAGAGGGTCTTCGCCCTGCTCGCGTTTGCCCGCCGGAAGTTCCCATAACCAGCCGGCGGCGGCGTGACGATAGTGGCGCAACAGGCAAATACGCCGTTGTTCATCCATGGCCACCACGGCGGCCCCGCCCGGATGGCGGACGATTTCCAGGGAACACGGTTCTCCGTTGGGCAGTATGGTGGACTCCATGCCCAGGTCCACGATCTTGCCCGAATAGATGACTGCGCGCTTATCCGCCACCGGTTTACTCCCAAGCTTGTTTACATTCTGTGCACCGCGTAACACTAGTGTCGCGCGGGGGAGAGGTCAATGCGTTTATCCGCCGCCCAGCAACGCGGTGAGATGCGCCACGGCGTCATCGATGCCCGTGGGCGCGACGGGTGCCCGTGGGGTTAAGGCGAAAAGTTCCTCCAAGGCCGTCGAGAGAGTGCCTTGCTGCAACTGGTCGCGGTCGATGGCCAGGCAACGGCCGTGGCGCTGCAGCCAATTCACCAGGTAATCCTGTTCCGGCCAGTCAGGACGAGGTACGTAGAGGATGGGTACGCCGTTACAGGCGGCCTCGACGAAATTGCCGTATCCGGGCTTGGTGATCAAGGCATCCGCGGAACGCATTACATCGACGAAATTCATGGCCAGGGATTCGAAGGCGATGGTGTCGCGGCGTTGCGGGTCCCATGCCGCCGGGACGATCCAATACACGCCGGGCCGCGCCGGCCAGTCCGCCAGATTCAATTGTATGGGCACGCCGCCCAGGGAGACCAATAGCAATTGGGCGGCGTCCGGCAGGTCCAGGCGTCGCCGGATCGTGTCGCGCAGGTCGTTGCCGAGACGGGCGATGGGGCCGATGGCGCTGATGTTATCGAGGTCGGGCATGGGCATGCTGGGGGCCGGCTGTAGAAAGGCGCGGGCAGTGCGATAAGCGGTGCGCATCTCCGCAAGGATGCTTGTCGCCCCCGGCAGTTGGCCGCAGTAGTGACCATAGACATCCGCCCAATTGAGGCTGCACATGGCCAGGGCGGGGATGTCGGCCTGCGCCGCGGCGGCGAGGATGCGATACGGGACATTGGCCAGTACCGCGTCCGGGGCGTGACTGGTTAGTAAGCGGGCTTCCGCCGCCACCGCTTGCTGCCAATCCCGGTGATAGTGCTTATAGGCTCGGGCACTGGCAGCGACATCCACCTCCAATGCGTGCTTCATGCGCAGCCCCACATCCGGCGCCCGGGCGATGAGTTCGAATTCGCCTTCAAAGCGCTTGACCAGCAGCTTGCGCGGGATGTCGGTATAAAGGGTGAGCCGCAGCGCCGGGAATCGGCGCCGCAGGGCGTTGATTACCGGTGCGGTCTGGGCGACATGACCGAAGCCGTGAGCAGTGAGGGCGACGAGTAAATGATGCATGTCGATGCTTATTATATATGGAAGATCATTGCACCCACTGGAACCAAAGAGGCAGGGTCAACAGGCTCAAGGCGGTGGACGCGGTAACCACCGAGGCGTAAAGACCGGTGTCCAGGCCGTAGCGGTCGCATAACACCACCCCCAGCACCATGCTGGGCATGGCCGCTTCCAGCACCACGGCGGTGCGCAACTCACCGTGCAGTCCTAGGATCGCCGTCAAGCCCCAGGCCAGGAGCGGCATCAGCAATAATTGGATGGCCAGCACCGGCATCAGGAGCGGTAAACGCTGCAGTTGCCGCGCCTCCCAACTGAGGGCCATGCCCAAGGCGATGAGCATCAGCGGCACGACGCCGTTGGCCAGGGTTTGCAGAAAACCCTCCAGGCCAACCGGGATGGGGATGTTCGAGAGATTCAATATCACCGCCGCCACCGCCGCCCATAACGGCGGGACCTTGAGCAAGGCGACAAAGGGATTGCCGCTTTCGTTGCTGTCGCCGTAGAGGCGGGCGATGATGATGCCCACGGTCAACAGCAAGGGCGTGCAGGCGAACAGATCGTATTGAATGGCGACGCTGCGCGCCCAGGGTCCGAAGGTCTTCTCCAATACCGGGAGGCCGAGATAGGTGACGTTGGGATAGGCGGCGGCGAGAAACAGGGCGCCGACGATGGGTCTGGGGACGGTGCTGTTGCGAAACAGCAGCTTGATGGCCAGGAGGGCGGCGAGTACGCCGCAGGCGGCGACCGCGGCGATCTTGACGGTGTCGATTCCCAGGGAGGTCTTCCACAGCACCACCAGCACCAATGCCGGTAGGAGCAGGGTGTAGACCAGGCCCGTGATCACGCGCCGAGCGGTGTCGGCATCCATTCCCGGCGGTCTGATGAACCGCCACAGTATGCCGCAGGCGATCAATGCGGCCATTTGCAACAGGACTTGATTCATGATGAGTTTAAAGGGCGATTGTCATGGCGTCCGCATCTTACCGGTTCGGGCGGCGGCGCGTCATGGGTTTATTGATCGGGATAGCCGCGGCGCAGTTGCCGTTCGCTGAAAATCCGGTCGGGGAGGCCGACGTTGACCTCGATATTTTGCATGTAATACGTGGCGGAGATACCGGTGCGTACATTGAGCATCACCGCGTTATCCCACACCCAAGCGCCGTCCTGTAAGAGCCAGGTGATGAATTGTTGTTTGAGGAGTTGGCCGTTTTTGTCGTAGTAGTCTACTTGCTGCGGCGCGCAATCCTCCCAGCCGGCGCCCTTGCTGAAGCGGGTCACCCATTTGCCGTATGTGGATTCGTGGCGTGGGATGCTCTCCACCACATAAAAATCCTCGCCATCGCTGTGAGCGATTTCCAGGAAACGGTGTTCATCCTCTTCCACATCGCGGATGCGCAAGTCTTCGTCGGTATATCCCCAGTCCATATTGTTGGGGTCCCGTTGCGAGACCCGCCGCACTCGATCCATCTCGGATAAATAGACCCATTGGTCCGCCATTTTTCCGGTCTTTGCCGTGTAGCCCCAGCGCATGAAGTTCACACCACGAATGTCAAGCGGCGATTCACCGAATAGGATGACTTTGTCGGCGATACCGTCCTTGCCATGGTAATTCTTCCATAACCGGAGGTATTCGCTTCTGGCCTCCTTGCCGTCCTTGTCGGTGAGTACGATCACCAGGCGGGAGCGCTGGTCGTCGCCGGCGTATTTGTAATTGCAGTGCTTGACGATTTCCTCGCCGCTAAGCTCATCGCCGCCGGCCAAGGTGGCAAATCCGGCGAGCAACAGTCCGAGCGCTATTGCACGGCCGGGATGTCGGTAAGTCCTCAAAGATATTTCCTCAATAGTTCATGGTATGTTATCAGCAATGACGACGGTGAGTCTGCCGAACGCAACGGTACCCGCCCCCGGCGTGCTTTATTTCTATATTATTGGCAATGAACGCCCCCTAAAAGGGTGCGAAGTTCCCCATGCAGGGAAAGGAGGGAACGACTATGAGCGACAAGATAATGAAATCAGATGAGGAGTGGCGCAAGGAGCTGACCGAAGAGCAGTTTGCCGTGTGTCGCCGCAAGGGTACCGAGGCGCCGTTTTCCGGTGACTACTGGGACTGCCACGAGGACGGCATCTACCGCTGCGTATGTTGCGGTGCGCCCTTGTTCGATTCGGCGGATAAGTTCGATTCCGGCAGCGGCTGGCCCAGCTACCGGCAGCCCGTCTCTGAGGGGCGGGTGGCGACGCAGGCCGACACCAGCCACGGTATGGTCCGAACCGAGGTGACATGCCGGGCATGCGGCGCCCATCTCGGGCATGTCTTCAACGACGGACCGCAACCCACCGGTTTGCGCTATTGCATCAATTCCGTTTCCCTGAAGCTCGACCCCAAGAAATAGCCGGGCAGGGTCACGCCTCCGGCAGGATGTCGCGGAAATCGCGCAGCGCCGCAAATTCGCCGGTGTCGCGGGGTGGGCGGCGAGTGTCGGGCTGGTGGACCGCCAGCAGGTATTTGATGCCGTAGTGCCTTGCGGCGCGCAGTACCGCGAGATTGTCATCGATCAACAGGGTATGGGCCGCGGTGAAGCTTCGTTTGCGGCGCAGCCCTTCCCAGAACACCGCCTCTTCCTTGGGGTGGCCGATGTCGTGGGCGCTGACAATGGCGTCGAGATGATCACCGAGACGGGTGTGCTCCAATTTCAGCGCCAGGCTTTTGGGGTGGGCATTGGTGACCAGCGCGCTGCGTTTGCCTGCGGTGCGCAAGGCGTCGAGAAACTCCACGACATAAGGATGGATCGCGATCAAGTGCGCCGCTTCCTGTTTGAGGGTGGCAATGTCGATGTTGAGTTCCCGGGTCCAGTAATCCAGGCAGTACCAGTTCAAGCTTCCTTCGCGGCGGCGGAAAATGGGGTCGAGGACGGTCTTGGCGGTCACCACGTCCAGACCGCGGCCCTGGGCGTAACGCCGCGGTACCACTTCCTGCCAGAAGTGATTGTCGAAATGCAAGTCCAGCAAGGTGCCGTCCATATCCAGCAGCACATCGTGTATGTCATTCCAGTCAATCATTTGTTGGAACTCGCTGGCCTGGGGGGGAAGGTAGAGTATACTAGCTGCACCCAAGCGCGGGCCATCTGCCGCCGCAAAGCATTCATCATGTCAAAGAAGCCGCGAATCCTCAGCGCCCATACCATCGCCCGCACCCGCCTCTTTCATGTGGAAGAAGTGGGGTTGGAGTTCACCAATGGAACCGTGGTGCGTTACGAGCGGCTCAGTGCCTCTCCGCAAGGGGCGGTGTTGGTGGTGCCCATGTTGGATGAGGATACCGTGCTGCTGATCCGTGAATATGCCGCCGGGGTACATCGTTATGAACTGGGCCTGCCCAAAGGCCTGATCGAGGCCGACGAAACCATCCTGGCGGCGGCCAACCGGGAACTGATGGAAGAGGTGGGCTACGCCGCCCGCGATCTGCGCCATGTCACCTCGTTTACCCTGGCACCGGGTTACTTCGGGCATGTGACCCATGTGGTATTCGCCGGGGATCTCTATGAACAGCGCATCCCCGGCGACGAGCCGGAGGAGATCGAAGTGGTGCCATGGCGTATGAGCGCGCTCAAGGACCTGGTGGCCCAGGAGGATTGCACGGAGGCGCGCAGTATCGCCGCTTTATATATGGTGCGCGATTTGTTACTTGACCAAGAGCAGGAAAGGGGCCGTTAGATGGCCGATAGCAATAAACCGGGCGAATTATTGGCGCAGACGGTGCAGGTGGCGCGTGCGGCGGGACACGAGATACTCACGGTCTACGCCCAGGATTTCAGCGTCGAACACAAGGACGACCGCTCACCCTTGACCGAAGCGGACATGGCGGCGCATCACTGCATCGTGGCGGGGTTGCAGGCCTTGACGCCGGGATTGCCGATTCTTTCCGAAGAAGAGGCCGCCATTCCCTATACGGAACGGTCCCGGTGGTCATCATATTGGCTGGTGGATCCTTTGGACGGCACGCGGGAGTTCATCAAACGCAACGGCGAGTTCACCGTCAATATCGCCCTCATCGAAGACCATCGCCCCATCTTGGGGGTTATTTATGTGCCGGTAAGCGGCGTGTGCTACTACGCCTGCCGCGGTGCGGGCGCTTATCGCCAAGAGCCGGGCGCCGAGTCGCAGGCGATTCACTCGCGGCCGTGGCAGGGCGGTCATATCACCGTGGCGGGCAGCCGTTCCCACCGCGACGAACGCTTCGGTCGATTCCTCGCCCAGTTCGACGACCATACCATCATCTCCATGGGCAGTTCTCTCAAGTCCTGCCTGGTGGCGGAAGGCAAGGCCGATATCTACGTTCGGCTGGGGCCCACCTCCGAGTGGGATACGGCGGCGGCGCAATGTGTAGTCGAAGAGGCGGGCGGCAGACTGTTGGATACTGAGATGCATCCCTTGCGTTACAACACCAAGGAGTCCCTGTTGAATCCGTTTTTCATTGTGTGCGGCGACGGGCAGCAGGATTGGGCTAAGTACCTGGCGCCCTGCCTGGACTAGGTCCGAGTGCAGGAAGCGCTCCCTATGCATGGACGTACCAAGAGACGATTGCTAAACTAGCCGGCCATATATCCGGGACCTGGGGTTCATGGAAAGATCCCGTAAATTGCCGGTTTTTGCTGGTTGGAAAGGGTGGTGGCCAGGGACGGAATCGAACCGCCGACACGGGGATTTTCAGTCCCCTGCTCTACCAACTGAGCTACCTGGCCGCGAGGGAAGGCGTATTAAAGCGGCTGCGTGGTCGTGAGTCAAGGTGTCTCTTTGCGCAGCGTAAGTTTCATTCAGCATCCAGGTACGACAACCCATGAGAAATTTCCCAGTCTGGCATGTTGACGTGCAGACCGGCCGTAAGCTCATCGGCCTGTGGTGTCTTATCTGGGTGACGGGCGCGCTCGCCGCGCCGGCTAAGGCGCCGGGCGGCGATTTGCCTCACCCGGATGGGCGTACCTGCGCCGCCTGTCATAAGTTGGCCGGTACCCCCGCCTTCAAGGCGAAGTCCGGCAGGGATTGCCACCGCTGCCACAACGTCAAAACCGCTGCGGAACAGGGTAGATTCCCCCCTGCCTCCGTGAAAGTGGCAGCGGTGCAACCCCAACCCATACCGCAGTCCAAGGAGCCGTTGCAGCCGGGGATGCGTTTCCCCATGTATTATCCCGTCAGCCGACTGGGTGATGCGCCCAACGAGATGATATTGATCCCGGCGGGGAAGTTCATCATGGGTACCGATGAGCGGCTTCCCGATGAAGGACCGCAGCATGTGGTGAACTTGAAGGCCTATTGGATAGACAAGTACGAGGTCACCAACGCCCAATACAAAAAGTTCATCGATGCCACCGGACGGCGTTCTCCCCGGCATTTTCGCAATCGCACTTATCCCGAAGGCAAGGCCGATCATCCGGTGACCTTCGTCACTTGGTACGATGGCCACGATTACTGCGAGTGGGCAGGCAAACGGTTGCCCACCGACCAGGAATGGGAAAAGGCCGCACGCGGAACCAAAGGTCGCATGTTCCCTTGGGGCGAAAGCTTCGACATCAACAAGGCAAATACCCCGCAGCGCTGGGACAAGATGGGCATAGCCGGTGACACCACGCCGGTGGGGTCATTTGAAGGCGGCAAGAGTCCCTATGGGCTCTACGACATGTCCGGCAATGTCTGGGAGTGGACTTCTTCCTGGTATATGCCTTATCCCGGCAATAAGCATCCCAGTGAAAATTACGGCAAGAAGTACAAGGTACTGAAAGGCGGTTCATGGTGGGATTGTTCTTTCTACAAGTGTGGCATCTCGGCGCCGGTATTCAACCGCAGTTTCTTCAATTTCAGGGTCAAGAACGAAAGCTTCGGGTTCCGCTGCGCCAAGGACGCCTCTTGAGATGAGGCGCCTTGAAATAAAGAGAATGCAGCACAGCCATCATTGGCGTTATCGAGGCGTGGTCGCCTGCATGATCCTGTCCTTGGTTGCGTGCAGTAACAAGGATGACGGAGAGGAGACGCAGGGCGCGCCGCACCATGCCATCGTCAACAGCGAGATGGTGCTCATCCCCGCCGGCCCGTTCATCATGGGCAGCGATAAGGTGGACAAGGGCGGGCTGAAGCAGGAATACGGCCTGGTCGATCCGCTATACCTCAACGAGCATCCCCGCCATACTGTTTCCCTGGATGCTTATCTGATCGACAAATACGAGGTGACCAACGGTCAGTACAAGGTGTTCGTGAACGAGATGCAGGCGCGCAACAGGCAGCAGGGCGTGGACTATCGCGAACCGCCGCTGTGGATCCAGAACGGCTACAACGTCAGTGACGACAAGTTACGCGGCATGGACGTGGAGAGTCTGCGCTGGGTCGCCACGCAATATTTCAAGCTGGACATGGATACCACCAAGATGACCAAGGAACAGCTGCTCCCCGAGTTGTTCAAGATTCAGCGTCACCGCGACACCCTGCCGGTGACCGAGGTCAATTGGTACGACGCTTTCAACTACTGCCAATGGGCCGGCAAGCGCCTGCCCAGCGAAGCGGAATGGGAAAAGGCCGCACGCGGCAGCGACGGTCTGGAATATCCCTGGGGCGAGAAGTGGGACGGTTCCAAGCCCAATACCGGGGGGCAGAATGACAACGACGAGGCGGTGATGCCGGTTGGCTCGATGCCCGACGATAAATCCCCTTTCGGAGTCTATGACATGGCGGGCAATGTCTCGGAATGGGTCAACGACTGGTTTCAGGGCTATCCCGGTTCCGATTATCGACATCCCGCCTACGGTAAGATCCATAAAGTAGTGCGTGGCGGCGGCTCGGGGGTGGGTCACTATGCCTTGAGCGTCTTCTATCGCGGCGCTCGGCGTAATCACGCCGATCCCACCCTGAGCGGCACCGATCTCGGTTTTCGTTGCGCGCAGGATGTCCCGCGCTGAGACTATGTGAGATCCAGGCCAATGAACGACAGCATCGTGAGCAGGATCGGGGTATTGGTGGTGCTGATAGCGGCGCTGGTGTCGGCGGTGGTCAATGTCCTTATGAAAGGCGTGTTGGGTCTGGCGGTCTTCGCCGTCGCGGATATCCCGCTGTCGCCGCTGTTACCGGGGTTTCATGGTGACTACTTGCCGGCGATCGGAACCATATATGGCTTGTTCTGGCCATTGTTGATGGCGGGAATATTCATCATCACCGTAAACAGGCGGGTGCCGGAGAAATGGCAGAAATCGCCGCTGATGTTCAGGTCCGCGTTTATGGCCTTGTCCACCGTCGCAATGTCTGTGGTCCTGGCCTTGCCGTTTCATCTTTACGGAATATGGATGACGCACAGGGAATACGGCGTATAGTGTCGGATCATTCCTTGGGCGGCACGTAGCCCTCAGGCGGCACCGAGCCCTCGCCAAAGAAGAATTTCTCCATTTCGCCTTCCAGAAACTTGCGGGCCTTGGGGTCGATGGGCGAGACGCGGTGCTCGTTGATGAGCATGGTTTGTTGTTTGAGCCACATCTGCCAGGCCTCTTTTGAGACGTTTTCAAAGATGCGTTTGCCGAGTTCGCCGGGATAAGGGGGCAGGGCGAGACCTTCCGCTTCACGCCCGAGCTTGATGCATTTAACCATTCGCGCCATCGTCATTCTCCTTGCAGCGACTATTCGACGAGTTGATTTAGAAGCCGCTTGACCGGGGCGGCGAGACCCAGATCCTGTGGTTCGGCGGGATTGTACCAAACGGACCCCGCATCATCCATGACCGACGTCGCCTTGTCATTGAGACGGAGCAGCACCGGATGGATGTTCAGGTGGAAATGGCTGAAGGTGTGGCGCAGCGACGGCCAGCGCCGCTCCTCCCTGACGCTGCATCCCAGGCGCTGCCGGCACCACTGCACGATATCATCGCCGACGGCGCATTCCGGCAGGCTCCACAGTCCGCCCCATATCCCCGCCGGTGGACGCTTAACCAGCAGCACCGCTTCGGCGGTATTTCGTACCAACAGCAGTCGCGTACTGCGCATCGGCAGTGACCCGCGTGGCTTCGGCGTGGGAAATTCCTTCACGCGACTTTGCGCAAAGGCGAGGCAATTGTACTGCACCGGACAGTGTTCGCATAAGGGTCGGCTACGGATACACAAGGTTGCGCCCAGGTCCATGATCGCCTGGGTGTAGTGCGCGACGCGGCGTCCGGGCGTGTATTGCCCGGCCAGTCGCCACAAGCGGTTTTCGATTTCCTTGGTGCCGGGCCAGCCCTCAACGGCGTGAAAGCGGGCGAGTACCCGTTTGACGTTGCCGTCCAGGATGGGATGTACCTGATCCGCTGCCAGCGCCAAGATGGCCCCCGCCGTGGAGCGGCCGATGCCGGGCAGCTGCATCACGGCCTCGATATCCGAGGGAAACTCGCCATGGTGTTGCGCCACGATGAGCTGCGCCGCCTTGTGCAGGTTGCGGGCGCGGGCATAATAACCGAGACCGCTCCAGTGGTGCAGCACCGCATCTTCGGGCGCGGCGGCGAGACGTCGTACATCGGGGAAGCGTGCCATGAAACGCCGGTAGTAGGGGATGACGGTGGTCACCTGGGTCTGCTGCAGCATGATCTCCGATACCCACACCCGATAGGGAGTGGGTCGTTGCTGCCAGGGCAGGTCCTTGCGCCCGTACTCATCCCACCAATGGAGCAGCCGTTCGCTGAAATCCGACAGGGGGTGATCGGTGATCGTGGTGGTTCGAGGCATAGCTTATTTGAACATGCCCTTGAGCTTGTCCTGGAGCTCTTTTTCCAGCTTCTGTTGTTGCTCTTTCTTCTGGGCGTCGAGCTTTTGCTGCAGTTTGGCCTTCTCCTTCTCGGTCTTCTCGCGCAGTTCCGCTTCCAGTTTTTGTTTTTCTTTTTCCAGCCGGGCCTTGGCCTTGCGCTTCAGAAGATCGTCGAGATCGGTGGCGAATTTCGGCGCACGCAGTGTGCCTTCCACCCGGATGGGGATCATCGTGTTTCGAAACTTACCCAATTCCTTGGCCAATTGTCCCCTCGGTAAGGCATCCAAATGCAGCGCCAGGCGCTCATCCACCAGGTTGACGGTGCCGCGTCCTTTCACGTTCAGCTGCGCCGAGTCGAGGACCAGATCCTTGGTGTCGATCAGGCCGTTGTTGACCGTTGCGCTGGCGGCGAACTTTGAAAACACCGTTTGGTTGAGTTGGCCGGCATCGATGGCCAGGCCCTGGATATATTTGAGGTAATCTTTTTGGATCATCTCGATCAGGTTGACGCCGTTGACCCTGCCTTTATCAAATGAGAAACCGAGATTGCCTTTGAGCGTCCGTTTGATTTTCTCGGGGTCGAGCCCGGTAGCGCTCAATTTCATCCTGATGTTGCCGGTGCCGGCCACCAGGTCCTTGTCAAGGAGGTCCTTGGTCAAAGGTCCGATCTTGATGCGGTTCAGATGCTCGTTGACGGAGATTTTCGCGGCCTTGCCGCGGGCATCGAGTTGCATGTCGCCGCCATAAGTGCCGCCGTAAAGATGGGCCGACAATGGATGGGCGCGGATCACGCCGGCCTTGGCGTTGACGCCGAGCTTGATGTCGTTCACCGTGAGTTTGGCGATCTTGAGTTTGCCTATGGTGAGACCGCCGTCCACATCAAGGGCGCGCAGGGTCTCCAAGGGCAATTCCGCGGCGCCCGCACCGGCCGCGGTAGCGGGCGTGACAGGCGTAGTGTCCTTCGTCGGGGGCGGCAGATAACGGTCGGCGTCGATGTCGTCCACGGCAAGCTGCATGCGATAGGCGGGGTGGGTGAAATTTTTGATTGCCGCTTTGCCGGTGATCCGAGTTTGATCCAGGTTGATCTCGAGACCAGACAGTTCCGCGTCCGTGGTTGAGGCCTTGAATTGCAGCTTCGCGCTTACTTTACTGAGGGCCTTGTCGTCGGCGGTGACCGGCGGCGCGGCGCCGATCCGCCCCAGCAGTTCGCGGGCGCTGAAATCGGGAACGGTGAGTGACCCGCTGAAGCGCGGGCTCTTGAGCAGGTCCTCGCCGCGGACCCGGCCGTCGACCTTGAGATTCCAGGCCTCGATGGAAAGGGGCTCGATCGCCAGGATATCTTTGTTCAGATCGACCACCACATCGCCGTGGAGTTTGGCTTCCAGCTGTTTGCCGGGCAATTGCTCGCCGTGCAGTGAGGCGAGTAACTGCAGACCGGTCAATTGATAATGCCTTTCGGCAAGCTTGAGTACGGCATCGCTGCTCAGGGTCAGTTTCGCCTCATCCGCCGGCAGCCCTTGCGCGCGGGCCTGGACGCTGAGCTTCAAGCCATTCAGCTGCAGCCGTTGTGCGGCGAAGTCGAACAGCGCCCGGGTGTTCAGTGCCAGGTGCGCGCTGAGGACGGGCGCCCGGCTGCTGACCTCGGTGTCCAGGTCCAGAGTGACGGGTGAGCGAAGTGAGACGGGACCGGTGCGCAGCGCCAGCTTGTTCAATTCATAGCGGGTGTGGTTTTGCCGGTCGTCCCAGATCACCGTGGCGTCCTTGAGGCGGATGCCGCCGATGGCTAAGCTGGTCAGGGTGGGCGCCGCACTGCCGCTGTTCGCGGCAGGCGCCGCCTCGGTCTCGCCATTTTGCAGGTCGGCCAGTCTCTTCCATCCCCAATTTGCCCGACCCGTAGGTCCGCGAATCAGGTGGAGATAGAGTCCGTCGAGGGTAACGGTATCCACTTCCACCTCGCTTTTGAGCAGGGGCAACAGTTTCACTTTGATGGCGGCGGCGCCGATCTTGGCGAAGGGTTCCTTGCCGAAGCCGGGAGGGTTGCTGAGGGTCATGGCGCCGGTTTCCACGCCCAGCCAGGGGAATAGCGACAGTTTCAGATCGCCTTGGATGGTGAGTTCCCGACCGGTGGTCTTTTGCACCGCCGCCGCGATTTCGGTCTTATATTTATTGGGGTCGAACACCAGCAGCACGACGATGGCGGCAGCGATCAGCAGGACCGTGACGGCGCCGAGGGTCCATAGCGTCACCTTGATATATCGCTTCATGCTCTTCTCTTAGCGGCTTGCCAACAGGCTGGGAATGAATATCATACCGTGATGGGGGGATACAGCCTAATGCAGCGGCCATGGCGCTGGAGTGGGTGTGGTATCCTTTTCATCCGCCGCTGGATTTCAACGCTTGGAGAAGATTCTCACATGACAACGACCGTAACTCGTCCCATCCTGGTTAAGAGCGGTGACGTCGACGGCGAAGCTGTCCTCTATTTACAGGCCTTCGATCCCCGGGAGCGCAAGATCCGGGCGGCGAAGATATGGGGTATGATGTGGTTGTTTGCCGTGTTGTCCCTGCCCATCATTATCGCGCACTTCGTCTTGGTGCCCGGGTTTCTTATTGCGGGACCGTGGTTGGCCATGAAGCGGTACCGGGTGACGGAAATACCGGACCATGTCAGCGGCAATTGCCCATCCGGGAAGGAGGAGTTTACGCTGGAGCTGGAGGCCTCCGACCACCTTCCGATGTGGACCCACTGTCCTGCGTGCAATGCCTCGCTACACCTGATTGAAAAAGAGCAATCCGCCGCTGTCTAGCCAGTCAAGTCCGCCGCCGGGAAACTAAAGGCTTTTTATAAATTTATGCGAGCCGCTTTCGCTTTTATTATTCTGGGCGTGCTGTTAATGTCCGCCGCCATCGCCTTCGTCTTGATGCTCTATATGCTGGGTATAATCGGCAATTGAGCCGGCGCTCCAAGGGCGCTGCGACCGCTTGATTTATGCCCAATGCGGTGTGATGATGTTCTTGAAAATCCTCGTTGGGTGTACTGAAAACAGAGAAAGCAGGTGGACGCCATGAGTGATTACTGTGTAGTGAGTGTCGATGGGACCCGGGCCCGTTTCTTCACCTTGGAGCCGGCACGGCAGCCTGCCGTGGAATCCGGCCCGAGCCTGGTGGAGGCGGGGGAGGCCTTGATTAATACCGAGTCGGAACTGGCAGGCCGGGAACTGTGGAGTGATACCAAGACCGGCCGTAATGTGGCGAGCGGTATGGCCCATGGTTACGACGACCATCGTGACCAGCATAGCGATGAGTTCAAGCGCCGTTTCGCCAGGCAGGTGGCGGAGCAGGCGGTGCAACTGGCCGAGCGCGAAGGGGTGAAGAAGCTGGTAGTGGTGGCGGAAAAGCAGATGCTCGGTTTCCTGCGCAATGAGATCCGCGTCCCGCCCAAGGCGGGCTTCGCCGTGCATGAGCTGTCCAAGGATTTGAGCCGCTTGTCACCGCAGGACCTGCAGGGCCATCTGGCGACCGAGGGCCTGGTACCGCCGAGCCGGCGCCCGGCGTGAACCGCGCGCCACGCCAGCGTCCCATGACAAAACCCGTTGCGGATATATAAGAAGGGGACTGCGGGCGCGAAATGGAGCGGGTGATGGGAATCGAACCCACGTTAGTAGCTTGGGAAGCTACAGTTCTACCATTGAACTACACCCGCGGAGTTTGGCATTTTACGCAATCGCCGCCGGGGGTCAATCCCGGCTGATCAGTGGCGGAGGCGCGCAAGAGGTAAGCGTGTGGAAGTGTTTGTCAATGGGGAAACCCGCCAACTCCCGGAGGGGATGACTGTGGCGCAGTTGTTGGAAGATATGGCTTTGACCGGCAAGCGCTTGGCGGTGGAGATCAATCTGGAGATCGTGCCGCGCAGTATCCACGGCAGCCATCGCCTGCAGGCCGGTGACCGGGTGGAGATCGTCCACGCCATCGGCGGCGGTTAGGACCGGCCGCATCCACGGGTTATAATCCCCATTCTTATTCCCCCAGCATTAGGACCCCAGTCATGGCACAGACATCCCGTGATCCCCTCGTCATCGCCGGCGTCGAGTATCAATCCCGGCTGCTGGTGGGTACCGGCAAATACAAAGATCTGGAGGAGACCCGCGCGGCGGTAGCGGCCAGCGGCGCCGAGATCATCACCGTGGCGGTGCGTCGCACCAACATCGGCCAGACTCCCGGAGAGCCCAGCCTGCTGGAGGTGCTGCCGCCGGATCAGTATACCTATCTGCCCAATACCGCCGGTTGCTACACCGCGGAAGACGCCGTCCGCACCTGCCGCCTGGCGCGCGAGCTCTTGGACGGCCACGAACTGGTGAAGCTGGAGGTGCTGGGCGACGAGAAGACCCTGTTTCCCGACATCGTGCAGACCCTCGCCGCCGCCGAGACTCTGATCAAGGACGGTTTCAAGGTCATGGTCTATACCAATGACGATCCCATCATCGCCAAGCGCTTCGAGGCCATGGGCTGCGTGGCGGTGATGCCCCTGGCCGCGCCCATCGGTTCAGGCCTGGGTATCCGCAATCCCTACAACATCCTCACCATCGTCGAGAACGCCGAGGTACCGATCCTGGTGGATGCCGGGGTGGGCACTGCCAGTGATGCCGCAGTGGCCATGGAACTGGGCTGCGACGGCGTATTGATGAACACCGCCATTGCCGGCGCCAAGGAGCCGGTGCTCATGGCCGAGGCCATGAAGAAGGCCATCGAAGCGGGACGCGAGGCCTTTCGCGCCGGCCGTATCCCACGCAAACGCTACGCCAGCGCCTCATCGCCCATCGACGGGACTTTTTTCTAAAGAGATATCACCACGGAGAGCACGGAGAACACGGAGATTTATAAAATGATTTTCTCCGTGACTTCTCCAGGTTCTTCACAGTCTTTGTCTAACTCATGAACGAGCCAGCACACCGGCGTATCCGCAGCTTCGTGCGCCGCGAGGGGCGGATGACCAAGGCTCAGCGGGACAGTCTGGCGCGTTTGGGCGAGCGCTATCTCGTCATGCTACAGGGTGAGCTGGACCTCGACGCCCTGTTCGGGCGCCGCGCCCCGCGGATATTGGAGATCGGTTTCGGCATGGGCGATGCCCTGGCGCTCATGGCGCGGGAGCGGCCGGATCGTGATTGCCTGGGGATAGAGGTACATCGCCCCGGTATCGGCAGTCTATTGCTGAAACTGGAAAGGGACAGCATCGATAATGTACGCGTCATCTGGGCCGATGCGGTGGAGGTCCTGCGGCAATATCTGCCGGATGAGAGTCTCGATGCCGTGCACCTGTTCTTCCCCGATCCCTGGCCCAAGACCCGTCATCACAAGCGGCGCATCCTGCAACCCGCGTTCGTGGAGTTGGTGAGGCGCAAGCTCAAACCCGGCGGCCGTTTCCACATGGCCACCGATTGGGAGGATTACGCGCGATATATGATGCGGGTGATGGAGGCGGCGCCGGGTTTTCGCAATCTCGCCGGTGACGCAAAATTTTCACCCCGTCCCCCGGATCGGCCTCTCACCAAATTCGAGCAACGGGGGCAGCGTCTCGGGCATAATGTTTGGGACCTGGTCTTTACGCAGGATGAATAGCGCAATAACTTATGCCTTTGCCTTGTGCTGGGTGAAGGAAATAAGTGCCGGCAGTTGTTTGGCGATGGCGCGGCCGACCGCCCCGGGCAGGAGGGCATTGAGGCGTGCGAACAGGCCCTCTGGGAAGCCGAGATAGGCCTCGTCTTTTTCCTTTTCGACGGCCCGCACGATTTTGTGCGCCACCCATTGCGGATCGTCCATATGCATCATGCCGAGTTCGGCCATGCGATGGACAACGGGGGGATTGAACGGCGTCTTAACCGCGCGGGGTGAGACATAGGTGACGCCCACGCCGCTGCCGGTCAGTTCCCGCCGCAATGCCTGGGAGAAGCCGCGCAGGGCGAATTTGCTGGCCGAATAGGCGGCGAAACAGGGGAAGCCGATGCTGCCGAACATGGAGCCGACATTGACGATGCGGCCGTAGCCCCGCTCTATCATTTGTGGGAGCACTGAACGTGTCAATTGCATGGGGGCCTCCACATTCACCTCCAGGATGCGTTTTACGATCCCCGGGTCTTGCTCGTCGAAGCGGGTGAAGTCCATCACCCCGGCTAGATTGACCAGGATGTCGACGCCACCCCATGCCTGGACCATCTTGTTGATAGCCCGTTCGCGGTCTTCGGTGCGGGTGATATCGGCTTGCACCGTGAGGATTTCCGCCGGAAAGTTTTTTAGCTCAGCTTCCAGGCGTTCGCCGGTCTCGCGTTTTCTGTCGAGCAGACACAACCGGGCCTTGCGCTCCGCGAGTTGTGCGCATAATGCCTGTCCGATGCCACCCCCGGCGCCGGTGATGAGGATGCGTTGTGATTCGAGTTTCATGGTTTAATCCTTAACAGCATTGAAAGCATTTAGAACCACGGAGGGCACGGAAAAAAATAAGCTTGGGGATTACTGCCTCATTTCAGGTTGTGCCAATCGCAATAACTTATTTCTCCGTGTCCTCCGTGCTCTCCGTGGTTAGATTTGGATTTTTCAGGTTTTGTCTTTGATCTTGGCGATGACCGCTTGAATCTCCTTGCGGCGACCTTCGTCGGCCAACGGCCGGTCGAGGCGTCCGGGCGCGTGCATGGCCTTTTCCAGGGCGGATAAGGCCTCGAGGTAATGCCCTTTGCGATACAGGAAGTCACCGTAGAAATAATTGGCGTCGATACTGGTGGGGTTGATGGCCAGCGCCTTCTTCAAAAAGACCTCGGCCTTTTTATCGTCGCCGTAACCCAGGGGCCAGCCGGGTACCTGATAATAGAGGCTGCCAAGGGTGGTATAGATGGAACCGTTCAGGGCATTGGGATCGATCTTCTCCGCTTGTTCCAGTAGATCGCGAGCGTCGCGTACCATGCTCAGTGCGCTCAGCCCTCCTTTGACGCCGGCATGGGTGGCGAGCACGATGGCCTTCCACACCAGCGGATCGGCGCGATCGGGATATTGCTTGATCAGTGCATCTATCGTCTCTTCCAGGCGGGGAAAGGCGGTTTCTTGTTGGTCTTCATCAAGCTGGTAGTGGATATGCGCCCACTGATGCTGAACGTCGAGAATGGCGTTGGCGAGACCATCATTCTGGGCCAAGGCCGCGGCGGAGAACAGGCTCAGGACAAAGACCATTAAACTGCGACTAATGATTTGCATGTGTCTTTCCTCATGTTGTGGTGTCGATTCGGGGAGATGGCGCGAAAGATATCGCCGTAAAGGCAGTAAAACATCCGCGCGCTGTGGATAACCGCCTCCTGATCCTTCGGGTCGTCGATGCGGTTCATCAGGTTCTCGAATAACTTAATGTGGTCTTGATCGAGGGCCCCGTGGGAAGTGAGATATCGGAAGGCGGTAGTGGGCAGATCCAAACGTTCCTTGATGACTTCGGCGGCCCGGGAGGCCAGCTGTACGCTGGTCCCTTCCAATACCAGCACCATGCCGAAAAACCCCACGGGGTTGCGGCGCT
>CAZOTG010000009.1:0-1789 GCA_964582585.1 uncultured Chromatiaceae bacterium
CGACATAGCCGGAGCCGAATATAGTGATATTCATGAGGGTGTTGGAACCTTGTGGATAAAAATCCGAAATCGATTGTTTATAAGGGGGCAAGCTTAGCAGAAATGGCGAGATATCGTCACGTGTCAGGCCGGTGAATCATATGGTAATCCCCGACGGAGGCTGGCCGTTATAGTAGAAGTGGAATTTGTTGAGGGGGCCGTTTGGTGAAGAATGCCTTAAATATCTTGCTCGATCATCCCGACTTTACGGAAGGGCAGCTGTGGACCCGGCGGCAGGTGGCGGCGGATGAGACGCTGTTCGCCGAGGGGGACCACGGTTCGGAGGTCTATCTGATCCTTAAAGGGACAGTGCGGGTGGTCGGCAATGTGGACCTGGACGATCAGCGTACCGTGCATTCGGGGTTCAGCGATCTGCACGAGGGGCAGGTGTTCGGCGAATTGCCCCTGTTCGACGGTGAGCCGCGCTCGGCCACCGTGATCACCCTCACTGATTGCGAATTGGCGGTCATGGAGGGAGAGGCGCTAATGGCCTTCCTGGATGCTCATCCCGAATTGGGTTATCCCATTTTCAAGGAGCTGATCCATCTGTTGGTGGGGCGGCTCCGTCAAGCCAACCGTCGGATCTTTTCCCTATTCGCCTGGGGCCTCAAGATGCGGGGTATCGACCGGTATTTATAAGAGTGTGGGGTGCTACTGGTGGTAATGCCGCAGAGATTGAAGGGGAACAATATAACTAAAGTTTTAATAAAAGACGGTCGATCAAGACAGGGTGAGGAAATGTGGCCCGTGTGTTTGGACGAGATTAGGACAGTATCACTAAATGAATTAGTAGGATAATCATGGGTTTTCTGAAAAATTTCTCTTTGAGATATAAGATCATCCTGCCCGGCGTCATCGGCGTCATCGGCTTTGCTTTGTATCTGATCATCAATTATTCCGTCTCCATCGCCAATGCCCAGATGCTTGCCGCGGTCAGGGAAAGCTATTTCGCCATCCTGGGGCGGGCCAACCAAAACGTCGACGATCTCGTTCATATCAAACAGAATCTCGCTTTCGCGGTCAGCACCGGCGAGCAATCCATGGTCGACGCGGCGGAGGGTATCGGCCGGGAGATTCAGAAAAATACGCAAGATTTGGCGAAACTCGATTCGAAAAATACCGGCAGAGTGAATGCGATCAGTACCGCCTTGTCGGATTATCTCGGCGCGGCGATTCCGTTGACCAAGGCGATGGTGGACGGTTCGGCGGATATGAGCCAGGCGCGGAAAACCATAAAAATGATGAATGAGCGCCTCAAAGAATTGGAAGGATTGTTGCCCAAGTATCGAGAGCAAAGCCTCGACGACTTTATGGGTGCTATTCAGGAGGTTAATGACCGCAACAAACAAGCATTGCTCATCGGGGTGCTGATGGGGGTGATCACTATGGTCATCTTGCTGGGCGTTGCGTGGTGGGTATCCGGGATGGTGACTTCGGATGTGAAAAATGTGGTCAACTCGCTCAAAGAGATCGCCAGCGGCGATGCAGATTTGACTCAGCAGATACAGAGCAAGAGTCAGGATGAAATCGGCGATCTGGTGAAATGGTTCAATACCTTTATTCGCCACCTGCGTGGCATTGTCGGTGAAGTAGTGAATTCCACGGCTCAGCTATCGACTTCGGCGGAAGAGATGGCATCAATCGTCGCACAGACCAGAGACGGGGCCGAATATCAGCAGCGCGAGACTGTGCAATTGGCTTCGGCAATCCACGAGATGACGATGACCATCGAGGGCATGGCGCAAAATGC
>CAZOTG010000009.1:1799-18656 GCA_964582585.1 uncultured Chromatiaceae bacterium
GCAAAATGCCTCGCAGGTGGCTGAAATAACGAAGCTTGCCGATGAAGAGTCGGCAGGCGGAAAAGAAGTGGTGGCCGACACCATCGCCACTATTGAGGCCTTGGTCGATGAAGTAAAAAATACCGCGGCTGCGATACAAAAACTCGAGCAGGAGAGCAACAACGTCGGCAGGGTACTGGATGTTATCCGCGATATTGCCGATCAGACCAATCTCCTGGCGCTTAACGCCGCCATCGAGGCGGCCCGGGCCGGAGAACAGGGTCGAGGCTTTGCGGTGGTGGCGGACGAGGTCCGGGTGCTCGCTCAGCGTTCGTCACAATCGACGAATGATATTCGTGACATCATCGAACGGTTGCAAGATGAGGCGCATGGTGCAGTCAATGTGATGAAATCGGGAATGAGTAAGGCGCAGAACAGCGCGGAACGGGCCTCCAGCGCGAGGACCGCGCTCGAATCGATAACCGAGCGCGTATCACGAATCGCCACAATGAACTCCGAAATCGCGGTGACGGCCGAAGAACAAAGTAAGGTGGTTGGAGAGGTTAACAAGAGCATTTCCACTATTAGCGGGATAGCTCAAGATTCTGCGGAAGGTGCCGAACAGAATACATCGGCGAGCGGAGAATTGGCGAAGCTTGCAATACATTTGCAGGGATTGGTCGGGAAATTCAAGTTATAAGGGCTATTGCCGATAATATGGCTTAATTGATTAATTTATATAGGTAATCCTTAAAATGTTATTTATGTCAGGCGACGAAATTACTTCGCCGTCTCTGCTAAGGGAAGGAACGAATGTTTTCTCACAACGAGAGTGGCGGCCGTTCTGTCGAAAGGGTTTTCCATTTTGGAAAACGGATTTTGGAAATATTTAAGGAAGAAAGGGGTAAAGAAATGGGGAATAAACTGACCAGATTGAAAGGAATGCGAGCCCTCGTAGCAGCCGCGTTGCTATTTGCCTTTCATACCGCAACGGCCGGTGTTGTTGTGATAGGTAATCCTGATTTGCCGACGAACTCGCTTACCTCGTCTCAAGTGAGCGATATCTTCTTAGGAAAGAAGACCTCGTTGCCGGGAGGAACAAAAGTTACGGTCATCGAGCATCAAGACGGTGAGGCGGTCAAAAACGAGTTCTACCAAAAGGTGGTAGGCAAGAATCCTAACCAGTTGAAGGCGTATTGGGCCAAGCAAATATTTACCGCGGAGGGATTCCCTCCAAAGGCCTACGCCGGAGACAAGGCCGTTAAAGACCAGGTCTCGTCGACACCCGGGGCGATAGGATATGTCGACAGCGGGTCTGTGGATAGCTCCGTCAAGGTATTGTTCGAGGCTAAGTGATCCCGATAGGACTTAAGGATCGGCAAATTTAAGGAGAATATGAAAATGACGAGGATCAAGAAACGCTTTCTAATTGGTATAGGATTGATATTGGCGGTCCCTGCTGCGCAGGCCGTCGACTTCGGCGTCTTCGGCGACGTGGGGTATCAAGGTACCTCCGAGGATAATACCGCTGACAGTTTTGTGCAGGGACAATTCGATCTCTATGGAACTCAGAAGATTGACCCTAAGACCCGTGCCTTCTTCGAAATAGTCTTCGAAGATCCTGGTGACGGCTATGTGCTGGATCTGGAACGCCTGAACCTTACTCGCGACATAACCCCGAATTTCAGCCTTAGCCTGGGTCGCTTCCATACCCCACTCGGCTACTGGAACACCGCCTATCATCATGGCGCATTGATTCAGGATACGGTGTTGCGTCCCACCTTCCTCGACTTTGAAGACGGCAGCGGCGCAATCCTGCCCATGCACATCATCGGTTTGATGGGCATGGGGAAAGTGCCGTCATCCGCCGGTGAGTTCAACTACTCGTTAATGTTGGGTAACAGCTCCTCGATGAACACCGACGGTTTTACCTTGCCCGGTTATGATCGAACGGAAATCGACGTCAACAATGTCTCGGACAAGAGTGACCCGAAAATGTTTGGCGCCAAGCTGGCCTTCAAATCGTCGCAGATACCCTTGGAAGTCGGGGTCTTCGGTCTGAGTAATCCCATTGCGGAGTCTGGCGCCGGCGCGGGTGCTGCCATATCTACCGTGGGCAGCGAATTGATCGCTCAGACGGTCTACGGCGGTTATTATCGTTATGCGACGCCCCGCTTCGATACGATGGGTGAATACTATAGCTTGAACAACGATGATAAAGCGGGTAATACCGGAGACCACAAGGCATCAGCCTTTTATGTGCAGTTCGGCTACCGTACCTCGGATACGATCAAGTTGATTTATCGGTTCGAGGACGTGGATTTCCTGAGCGCGGACCCGTATTTCCAATATCTGGGCACGCCGGAAGGCAGCCGTCATGTGGTGGACTTGCGCTATGACATTGACGACACCAATGCCCTTAAATTCGAGGTCGCCAAGTTCGAGCCGGTAAGCTCCAGCGTCAAGAGCTACACATTCTATGCCCTGCAGTGGGCGTTCATGATGCTCTGATCAGGACGAGGGTGAAGACAATTCTGCGGGCCCTTTGGGGCCCGCGTTTTTTTGGGGTATATGCATCAATGGGCGGAGGCGAGTTCCGCTTCCACTTGCAAGACCAGTTGCGTCATGGCCAGGACGCTGTCGGCATTGAGTGAGATGGATTCGATACCCTGTTCCACCAGCCAGCGGGTGATCTCAGGATAATCGGAAGGCGCCTGGCCGCAGATACCGATGTATTTGTCATGTTTTCGGCAGGTGGTGACGGCCATCTCCATGAGTTTCAATACGGCGGCGTTGCGCTCGTCAAAGCCGGTGACGATCCCGGAGTCACGATCCACTCCCAGGGTAAGCTGAGTGAGATCATTGGAGCCGATGGAAAAGCCGTCGAAATGCTCGAGAAACTCGTCGGCGAGCAGTGCATTGGCGGGGATCTCGCACATCATATAAATCTTCAGGCCTTGTTCGCCGCGCTTCAGGCCCTGTTCCGCCATCATCGCCAGTACCCGCTGCGCCTCGTCGACGGTGCGCACGAAGGGGATCATCAGCGCCACATTCTCGAGGCCCATGGTCTCCCTCACTTGGCGCATGGCGGTGCATTCCAAGGCAAAGCACGCCGCGAACTGCTCGCTTGGGTAGCGTGAGGCGCCGCGAAATCCGATCATGGGGTTTTCTTCGGTCGGTTCGTAGTTGCTGCCGCCGATCAGGGCGGCGTACTCGTTGGATTTGAAATCGCTCATGCGCACAATCACCGGTTTCGGGTAGAAGGCTGCGGCGATGGTGCCTACGCCTTCGGCGAGGCGGTCGACGTAAAAACTACGCGGATCGGGGTAGCCGGCGATAAGGGGGTCGATCTGGGCGCGTAAGGCGGCGTCAAGCTTATCGTATTCCAAGAGGGCGCGAGGGTGGATGCGAATGGCGTTGTTGATGATGAATTCTAGGCGCGCCAGGCCGACCCCATCGTTGGGAAGTTGGCAGACCTCGAAGGCGGTCTGTGGATTGCCGACGTTAATCATCACATGGGTGCGCGGTCGCTGCAGGGAGCTGAAGTCCAGGGTCTCTCGAGTAAAGGGCAGGCTGCCCTGGTAGACAAAACCGTCATCGCCTTCCGCGCAGGACACCGTGACCTCCGCGCCGTCCGCGACGCTGTGGGTGGCGTCGCCGCAGCCTACCACCGCCGGTATGCCCAGTTCGCGGGCGACGATGGCGGCATGACAGGTGCGTCCGCCGCGATTGGTGACGATAGCGGCGGCGATCTTCATCACCGGCTCCCAGTCGGGGTCGGTGATGTCGGTGACCAGGATCTCGCCGGCTTGCAGTTCGGCCATGTGTTCCGCTTCCAGTATCACCCGCGCCCGGCCGGCGGCGATCTTCTGTCCGACGCTCTTGCCCTGGGCCAGGACGGTGCCGCGTTGCCGGAGGCGATAGCTTTCCAGGGCCCCGAGTTTTTTCGTGGCGTGAACGGTTTCCGGGCGGGCCTGGAGGATGAACAGTTCGCCGCTCTCGCCGTCTTTCGCCCATTCGATGTCCATAGGCATGGGGTGGCCGGCCCGGCGGCTGTAGTGCTCCTCGATGGTTGCGGCGAAGCGCGCTAGTTGCAATACCTCGTCGTCGCTGAGGGCGAAGCGTTCACGGTCTTGGCGCTTGACTGGGATATTGCGGGTGGAGACCCCGGCCATGGCATCGGCGGCGTAGACCAGCTTTCGCTCCTTACTGCCAAGCTGTCGCTTGAGGATGGGGCGCAGGCCTTGGGCGAGGGTGGGCTTGAAGATATAGAACTCATCGGGGTTGACCGTACCCTGCACCACGTTCTCGCCCAGTCCGTAAGCGGCGTTGATGAACACCACGTCGCGGAAGCCGGTCTCGGTGTCAAGACTGAACATGACCCCGGCGGCTCCCTTGTCGGCACGTACCATCTTTTGTACGCCGATGGACAGCGCCACGTCCATGTGGGCGAAGCCCTTGTCGATGCGGTAGGAAATGGCACGGTCGGTGAACAGCGAGGCATAGACCCGTTTGCAGGTGGTGAGGAGATTGTCCGTGCCGCGGATATTGAGATAGGTCTCCTGCTGGCCGGCGAAGGAGGCGGTGGGCAGGTCCTCGGCGGTGGCGGATGAGCGTACTGCGACGTCGGGGCTGGGGCCGTATTCGGCGGCGAGTTCCTTGTAGGCGACGCGGATCTGGGCGGCGAGGTCGTCGGGCAGCTCGCCGCGAATAATCCACTGGCGAATCTTGGCGCCGGTGATGGCCAGGGCCCGGACGTCGTTGCTGTCTAGGGCGGCGAGCGCCTCGCCGATGCGTTGATCGAGTTTATTGTGACGGAGATAGTGACGATAGGCCTCGGCGGTGGTGGCAAAGCCGTTGGGCACCTTGACGCCCTGTGCGGAGAGTTCGCGATACATCTCTCCCAGCGAGGCGTTCTTGCCGCCCACCAGGGGGACGTCCTGCATGCCCAGTTCAGAGAAGCGGCGAATATATTCCATGTTAAATCTCCTTAGTAAAACCACGGAGGACACGGAGGGCACGGAGAAAATATTAATGTGGCCTAGGTGGTATGAGGTAAAACTCAGAGTAGGCTGTGATCCAGCCAGGCTGCATTTGTGGATGATACGGAGAACCGTTCTCGGATAACCGATAATAATCTTCTCTCCGTATCCTCCGTGCCCTCCGTGGTTAAATTGGATAAATCAGGTAATTACAGTAGGAGCCTCGCGCCCGGTGCATTCGTGGATGCCGGCGAATTCATCGGCGAGCCGGATCAGCGGCGCCAGATATTGCTGGGTGTCTTCATGATGACGCGCCGAATTTCCTTCATAGGCTTCAATGTAGACCCGTAGTGTAGCTCCCGCCGTGCCCGTTCCGGACAGCCGGTAGACGATGCGGGTGCCGTTTTCAAATATGATGCGCAGGCCTTGGCCGCTGCTCACGCTATGATCTATCGGATCGGTATAACTGTAGTCGTCGGCCTGCATCACGCGGTAGTCGCCGAGCCGTTTGCCCGCCAGGTCGCTGAGTTTGACGCCCACAGTGTGCATGAGTTCCTGGGCCCGTGCGCTGTCCAGTTCATCATAGTCATGGCGGGTGTAAAAATTGCGGCCGTATTTCGCCCAGTGTTCGCGGATGATTTCTTCCACCGGCTGGCGGCGTACCGCCAGGATATTGAGCCAGAACAGTACGGCCCACAGACCGTCTTTCTCGCGCACATGACTGGACCCCGTACCGAAGCTCTCCTCGCCGCACAGGGTGATCTTTCCGGCGTCCAGGAGGTTGCCGAAGAATTTCCAGCCGGTGGGCGTTTCATAACAGGGGATTCCCAAGGCCTCCGCCACCCGGTCCGCCGCCGCGCTGGTAGGCATGGAGCGGGCGATACCCGCCAGGCCGTCAGCATAGCCCGGGACGCGCGCGGCGTTAGCGGCGAGGATCGCCAGGCTGTCACTGGGCGTCACAAAACACTTCCTTCCCAATATCATGTTGCGGTCGCCGTCGCCGTCAGAGGCGGCGCCGAAGTCTGGGGCGTGGAATCCGCCCATGGCGGCGACCAGTTCGGTGGCATAGGTGAGATTGGGGTCGGGATGGCCGCCGCCGAAATCGGGAAGCGGCGTGCCGTTCATTACCGTGTCCGGCTGTGCGCCCAGGCGCTCTTCCAGGATGGCATGGGCATAGGGGCCGGTTACCGCGTGCATGGCGTCGAAGCGCATGGTGAAGAGCCCTGAATTGAACAGGCCATGGATCTGATCGAAATCGAAGAGTTGTTCCATGAGGCGGGCGTAATCCGACACCGGGTCGATGACCTCCACTTGCATACCTTCGAGGGGGAATACTCCCAGTGTTTCCAGCGGGATGTCGGGAGCGTCGACGATATGGTAGGAACGGATCTCACGGCTACGCCTATAGATCGCCTCGGTGAGTTTTTCCGGAGCGGGACCGCCGTTGCCGGCGTTGTATTTGATTCCGAAGTCGCCATCCGGTCCGCCGGGATTGTGGCTGGCGGAGAGGATGATGCCGCCGAAGGCGCCGCGTTTGCGGATGACGCAGGATGCCGCCGGTGTGGAGAGGATACCGTTTTGTCCCACCAGAACCTGCCTGAAGCCGTTGGCCGCCGCCATTTTCAATATGATTTGGATGGCTTCACGGTTGTAGAAGCGGCCGTCGCCGCCCACCACCAGGGATTGGCCTTGATAGCCCGTCAATGAATCGAAGATCGCCTGGACGAAGTTTTCCAAATAGTGGTCTTGTTGAAAGACGCTGACTTTTTTGCGCAAACCGGACGTTCCCGGGCGCTGGTCGTCGAAGGGCTTGGTGGCTAGGGTGCGGATTGGCATGGATTCCAGGGCCTCTTAAGGTGTTTTACATTTTGTGTTATTAGAGAGGTCTCTTAATCTACCCGATGGCGCGTCAATGGAGAAGGGGTTCGCGAATATTGTCGTCCTTATGCGGACTTGAAATCGGGTTTTTTGCCCCCATGACAGGGAAATCCATTCAATAACAGAAGATCGGTTGCAAGGGGAGGTAATGTAAATGACGGTCACTGCACATAAGGAAACGCTGGATTTTCAGACGGAAGTCCGCCAACTCCTGAAGTTGATGATCCATTCTTTATACTCCAACAAGGAAATATTTCTCCGGGAATTGATATCCAACGCCTCGGATGCCTGTGACAAGTTGCGCTTCGAGGCCCTCAGCGACGACGCCCTCTACGAAGGCGACGCCGAGCTCCGCATCCGGGTGTCCTTCGATAAGGACAAGCGCACTGTGACCGTGAGCGACAACGGCATCGGCATGAGCCGCGCAGAGGTCATGGAGAATCTGGGTACCATCGCCAGATCCGGGACCCGCCAGTTTCTGGAGTCCTTGAGCGGTGATCAGGCCGAGGATGCCAAGCTGATCGGTCAATTCGGCGTCGGCTTTTATTCGGGCTTCGTGGTGGCCGACAAGATCACGGTATTGACACGCCGCGCCGGCCTGGGCCCCGAGCATGGGGTACGCTGGGAGTCGGACGGCGAGGGCAGCTACGCCGTGGAGACCGTGGAGAAGGCCGGACGCGGTACCGAGGTAACCCTGCACCTGCGCAAGGATGAAGACGACTTCCTCGAAGGTTTCCGTTTACGCGATATCATTCGCAAATATTCCGACCATATCGCCTTGCCCATCATCATGAAGAAAGACGATAAGGACGAGGACGAGACCGTTAACCGCGCCTCGGCCCTGTGGGCGCGGCCCAAGAAGGAGATAACCGAGCAGGAATATCACGAATTCTACAAACATATCGCCCATGACTTCGAGGATCCGCTGGCCCATATCCACAGCCAAGTAGAAGGGCGGCAGTCCTATACCACCCTGTTCTATGTGCCGCAGCGCGCCCCCTTCGATCTGTGGGACCGCCAGCAGCGCCACGGTATCAAGCTCTACGTGCGGCGGGTGTTCATCATGGACGCCTCGGAACAACTCCTGCCTAATTATCTGCGTTTCGTGCGCGGCGTGGTGGATTCCGACGATCTGCCGCTCAATGTGTCGCGTGAGATCCTGCAGCATAACCGCGCGGTGGAGGCGATCCGTAGTGCCTCGGTGAAAAAGATCCTGGGCCTTTTGGAAGACCTAGCAAAGAACGATCAGGATAAGTTCGGCAAGTTCTGGCAGGAGTTCGGCCGGGTGCTGAAGGAGGGGCCGGCGGAGGACTTCGCCAATCGCGAACGCATCGCCAAGCTGTTGCGCTTCGCCACCACCCACACCGACGGCGAGGAGCAGACCGTCTCCCTGGATGAATATATCGGGCGCATGAAAGAAGGGCAGGACAAGATCTACTACATCACCGGCGAAAGCTTTGCTGCCGCCAAAAACAGCCCCCACCTGGAGGTGTTTCGCAAACAGGGCATCGAGGTCTTGCTGCTGTCCGACCGGATCGATGAATGGCTGGTGAGCAACCTGCCGGAGGTGGACGGCAAGGCGCTGCAGTCGGTGGCCAAAGGCGCCTTGGACCTGGGCAAGTTGGAAGACCAGGACAGTGCCGAGGAAATCAAGAAGGCCGAGGAGCAATACAAGGGTATTCTGGAACGGATGAAAAATGTCCTGGGCGATAAGGTCAAGGAGGTGCGTGTCAGCCAGCGTCTGACCCAGTCGCCGGCGTGTCTGGTGGTGGAAGAGCATGACATGGGGACCAGCCTCCGCAATCTCCTCAAGGCGGCAGGCCATGACGTCCCCAAGGTGGCGCCAATCCTGGAGATTAATCCCAGCCACTCGCTGGTGACGCGTCTCAATGATGAGCAGGACGAGCGCTGTTTCGAGGATTGGGCGACGATCCTGTTCGATCAGGCCCTATTGGCGGAGGGTGGTCAACTGGAGGATCCGGCAGGCTTCGTCCGCCGGCTAAATGACTTGTTGTTGCTTCTCGGTCGCTAGTCGACCACAATTAACAAATATCACGGACGGGATGGATAGGGACGTCCGGCATACAGGGAACCGGCGGCGGCATTTCTAGCGGAATGTCGCCGCTTTTTATTTGAGACGATAGTAAGCTATTGAGGGCTTGAGATATCCTACGGGCTTTGAACTGGAGGATACTATGGCGGCACCGGTGACGCCGTTGTTGGCGGCGGATATCATTATCGAAATGGCGGATCGCCCCGAGCGGCCTATCGTACTCATCGAACGCAAGAACCCGCCTTACGGCTGGGCGCTGCCCGGAGGATTCGTGGACGTAGGGGAGCGTTTGGAAGAGGCGGCTCTGCGCGAGGCATTGGAAGAGACCAGTTTGCAGGTGACGCTCCGGGCGCTATTGGGTTGCTATTCCGCGCCCCGGCGCGATCCGCGCGGCCATACCGTAAGCGCGGTCTATGTCGCCGAGGCGCGTGGCGACGCTGAAGCACGGGACGACGCCAAGCATCTGGCTTTATATTCCTTGGATGAGCTGCCCAATCCCTTGGCCTTCGATCATGAGCAGATACTGGCGGATTATGCGCGATATCGTCGCGACGGCCAAACGGCGCCTTTGCGTTTCAAGGGATGAGGCTTTATCGGCGAGCCATGTCCGGTATACTGGCTCGCCAGTGAAGGCATGACGGATTGAGGTATGAGTAGATATAGCGGCGAACAAGACCACCGCCATGACGCCACGGAATGTCTGGGCGTGTTGTTGGTCAATCTCGGTTCGCCCGATGCTCCCACCACCTCGGCGGTGCGCCGCTATCTGGCGGAGTTCCTCTGGGACCCCCGGGTGGTAGAGATTCCCCGTCCCCTGTGGTGGATGATATTGCACGGCATGGTATTGCGGCTGAGGCCCAGTCGCTCGGCCCACGCCTATCAGCGGGTATGGACCGATGACGGTTCGCCGTTGCTGGTGATCTCTCAAAGACAGGCTCGCGCCATGCAGGAGGCCCTGACGGCCCGTTACGGTGAGCGGGTGCAGGTGGCATTGGCCATGCGCTACGGTAATCCTTCCATCAAGGCGGGGCTGGACCAACTGCGGGCCGCCAACGCCCGCCGCATCGTGGTGCTGCCGCTCTATCCCCAATATTCCGCCGCCACCAGTGGGACGGTGTTCGATGCGGTGAGTGCCGAACTCAAGACCTGGCGGTGGGTGCCGGAACTGCGCTTTATCAACCATTATCACGATGATGATGCATACATTGCCGCGCTGGTGAACAGCATCCGCGAGAGCTGGGCGCAGCATGGTCAGGCGGAGCGCCTGCTGTTCTCCTTTCACGGCATGCCCAAGCGCACCCTGCGGGCGGGGGATCCCTATTATTGCCAGTGCCAGAAGACCGCGCGTCGGGTGGTGGAGCGGCTGGCCCTGCCGGAGGATCGCTGGCAAGTCACCTTCCAGTCGCGTTTCGGACGCGCCGAATGGTTGCAGCCCTACACCGACAAGACCCTGCGGCAGTGGGTCCATGACGGCATTAAGCATGTGGACGTGGTCTGTCCCGGGTTTTCAGCGGATTGTCTGGAGACCCTGGAGGAGATCGCCATGCAGAACAAGGAGGCCTTTCTTGCGGCGGGAGGGGCGCGTCTGCACTATATTACGGCCTTGAACGATCGGCCCGATCACATCGCGGCCTTGACGGGCCTGCTCGTCAGGCATCTCCAGGGCTGGCCCGAGGTCGCGCCCGTGCAAGAGCCGACGCGGGCGGAGGAGGAAGTCCAGGCCAGGATGAGCAGGGCCCGGGCCCTGGGGGCTGAGCGGTAGGCCGTGCCGGTTGGAGGCGCCGCCGGCCGGGCTCAATTCTTGCCCTTATGGAACGGGCCAAATGACCGATATCTTAAGCATTGACAGACGGTGTGTCGCGCCGTGACGGGACACGCTGTCGTCGTGCTTTTCATGGCGATGGATCGAGTGATCATGCTCGGAAAGGCGAGGAGGGTGCGGCTTGACCAGGAATAACATAATTAATGGTTGTTTGCGGCTGGCGGCGGCAGGTCTGCTGCTGGTGCCGCTGGTCTTTTGGATGGGGACGCTTCAGGCGTCTATCAATCCTTACCCCAAGCTGCATTTCGACAGCCTGGAAGTTCCTCCGGAGGTGTTCCCCACCCCCGAGGCCTTGAGGGACAACGTGGCTTTTTGGCGCCGGGTGTTCGCGGAATGGCATATGAACCAAGTCGTGCTGCACGACGCCGATTATCCCTCACTGGTCTATGAGGTCGTGAATTTGACGGGGAAGACGGCCGAATCCTTGACCTCGAAGCAATATGACCAAATCCAACAACGGCGCGAGGCGCTGGAGGACAGGTTGACGCGGCTGGCGGCGACCGGGGGTGATGCCAAGGCCTTATCCGAGGCGGACCGTGCCTTGCGGCGCAAGATCATCGCTATCGCCGGCATCGCGGCCCTCGCCGATGCTGCTGCGCGGGTAAGAGCGCAGCGCGGTTTGCGGGAACGCTTTCATCGGGGTTTGGAGATCAGCGGCCGTTATGTTCGCGCCTTCCGCCAGGTATTCCGGGAAGAGGGCGTGCCGGAAGACCTGGCCTATCTTCCCCATGTGGAATCCTCGTTTCAAAACCGCGCCCGTTCTTCCGCCGGCGCCGCGGGGATGTGGCAATTCACCCGCTCGGCGGGACGCTTGTTTATGACCGTGAATCGCACTATAGATCAGCGCATGGACCCGGTGGTGGCCGCGCGTGGTGCGGCGCGTTATCTACGCCGAGCCTACGAGATGCTGGGCGATTGGCCGATGGCCGTTACTTCATACAACCATGGGATAAAGGGCATGATGCGCGCCAAGGAGCAGTATGGCGGCGACTTCAACCGCATTGTTCGGGACTATGAATCCAGGACCTTTGGCTTCGCCTCGCGGAATTTTTATGCGGAGTTTCTCGCGGCGCGGGACATCGCGAGGGACCACGAGCACTATTTCCCCAAGGGGCTTGCCATGCAACACCCCTTGGAGTTGGACAGTGTGGCGTTGGATAGGCCTATTCGCGTCCATCAACTTGCCCGCTATTATGCAGTCAAGCTCCGCAAATTGGCGGCCTTGAATCCGGCGTGGACGCGTCGTGCCGTCCGCGGCTTCGCGCCCATCCCCGCCGGGGTGACGGTGTGGCTGCCGGCCGGTACCCTGACCCAGTTGGCGGAGGAAAAACCGCTGGTACCGCCGCCACCCCCTGTGACCGTTTATCATATCGTTCGCGCCAACGAGAGCCTGTCCACCATTGCCCAGCAATACGGCCTCAGCACCCAGACCTTGCGGGCTCTGAACGATATAGCGCCCCACAGTGATTTAATACGGGTAGGGCAGAAACTGCGGGTGCGGGATGCGACAGAGCCTGCGGTGGCTGGCGACATGATTGTCCATGTCGTTCGCAAGGGGGACAATCCCTGGGTGATCGCCTCCGACTATGGTATTGCGGTTAAGGATTTGCTCGACGCCAATCAATTGACCAGGCGCTCCGTCATCCGGCCCGGCCAACGCCTGGATATTCCCGTCGGCCGTTAATCTTTTCTCGGCAGATATTGTAAGAAATACGGGCGCCGCTATTCCATAAAGCCGCTGTCACGCCGTCGTCTCCACAAGCGGATTTATTCCCCTGGCTGATTCGTGTGGGGCATTCCGGGTAAAGTCCGTGGGGAATATGTTGAGTCGCTATCCTTGTGACTAGGGGTGGTTTGCTGGGTATGACCAGATATTCGTTGGATCCAGTTCATCCATGTATATGCTCCAATCGGGGTCAAAAGTCGCGCTGCCTTCAAAATAATTATAGGTCCCCGCTGAGCCGCCGGGTCCCGTGCCATTGGTGTAGGTGAAGCGCCCCGCCGTGACATAGGTGCTTTGTGCATCCTTTGACATATCGAAATTACCAGCGCTTGATCCGGGGAGGGAGAAGGTATTGATCATCGTTCCGGGGGTGTTCATGTCGCTATAGGTGCTGTTGCGCATGTCGGTTTGAAAGAAGGCGGTAGCATCGGGCGCGGTAATCATTTGCGTGATGAGCGGCTTACTGTCGTACTTATCCTTAAGAAATTCCGACATGATCTCACCGTCCGACATGAATTGTCTAACGATGGCCTTGGTAGGAGTGGATTGCGCATTTCCGGTGACGTATGAGCCCGTGATGCCGATAGGATCCAAGTTATTGAGACTCGTACTACAGGTATTTCCGCCGCAGCCAACAAGCATCGGGGCTGCAATAGACCCGGTTTGAACATAGGATTCCTGTATGAAGCCATCGGCTACGCTGCCCACGATAATATGGTAGTAATTTAACCCCGTAGTCGGGTCGTTGACGATTTCATTAAATTGCAAACCGTTGCTAAGCGGTTTTGCCATCAAAAACGGGGTTCCACCTGTAATCATGACGGAGTCTGACAGGGCGGGTGTAAAGTTGAGAGCGAATTCAGCCTCTATCGGTCGAGATATCCCAAACAAAAGGATGCACAATCCCACGTAGTAAATATTTTTTGTAGACTTTTTCATTATTTTTAGGCTGGCATTCGTTGCGTCTATATATACCTATGGCTATAGCTGTTATCGGCAAAATACTTCGAAGCTTTATAAGGGAATAAGTATTTCCGTGATGTAATCGACAGGTAATTCAACCCCCTGCGCCGGTTTTAGGGGTTCTTGAGCCCCCCTTCCTGGCCGTTCAGACCCGAGGCCTCACTTAAAGGGACACCGCATCAGGCCGATAACCTGTTACAGCCACTAGGTGGGCAGTATTCGCGGGTCAAAGAGACGGATGCCCCGCGGATTTATGTGTATGCGTTCTAAGACGCTGATCCTAATAAAAATTGCTAAGGAAGGTGCCGCAATCGCAAGGTGCCACTTATGATGAAACAGGGAGCATATTTTTGGGCAAAGGGAGTGCAATCTTTTCGTAGCCTGCTAGGCCGTTATCGCCGTGCGGCTCGCAACAAGCCTTTGCGCGTAGCGCTGGTCTTCGTACTACCGCTGTTCGGGGCCATGGCCGCGACTTTTCTACAGATCGATTGGGGCGGCGGCGTGCCGGCCGATACCACCGCATGCAGCACGGCAAGCGGTACTTGGACCGGTACCGAATGTATCGCCGCTGATCCGACGAATCAGACGGGATGGACCGCGTACTCGAGTAAGGACGCCACTGTCACGGTCACCAGTGGCGGCGCCGATCTTCAACTGGGTTCGGTGACTGATTCACGCACCCAGACCTCCGACAGCGATTTCCTTCTGGCCAAAAAGCTTTCCCTAACCCATGATTTGGACAGTGACTTCTCTCATGGAGCAGCCCTCAGCGGCGTCTTGATCAGTGGAGGCACGGTCAGGTTGGGTTTCGCCTCTCATACGCCGTCCTGGGCCGGAAATGGGACGTGGAACACGCCATCTTTTGGTATCTATAGTCTGGGGGCGGGAACCAGTAATTTAGTGAAGCCGGTATTGGCTGACCTGGACGGCGATGGCGATCTTGACATGCTGGTAGGCGCGGGCAACGGATTGACATATGCCTACCAAAATACCGGTGATGCGACCGCGCCGACATGGGCTGCTAATGGCGCATGGGACGTGCCCGATGTCGGTTCACAATCCGCACCGGCGATCGGCGATCTGGATGGCGACGGCGACCTTGATCTCATGGTCGGCGAATACAGCGGCGCTGTGTACGCTTACGAAAACACCGGCACCAAAAATTCGCCGGTCTGGAGCGCGAAGGCGGCCTGGAACATACCCGACACGGCCTTGGGGCTTTATGCCAAGCCAACCTTGGCCGATCTGGATGGCGACGGTGATCTTGATCTCATGGTCGGAGATTCCGGCGGCATCAGCTATGCCTTCCGCAACGATGGGACGACGGCGGCGCCGATATGGGTCGCGAATCCGGCGTGGGATACCCCGGATACCGGCTCATATGCCGCGCCGGCGCTGGCCGACATCGATGGCGACGGCGATTTTGATCTATTGATAGGTAGCAGTGGCGGCACCTTTTATGGTTATGAAAATACCGGTGGCGCGGCGGCACCGGCGTGGGCGGCAAACTCGGCCTGGAATAAATCCGGCGTTGGGTCTTATTCGGCGCCGGCCGTGGCCGATCTGGATGGCGATGGCGATCTCGACATCATGATGGGGCGGTCTGATTTTTATGGCTATGTCTATGGGTATATCAACAGTGGAACAACCACCTATACATCGTCCGGCACGCTGACTTCCGCAGTCATAGACACTGTCTCCCAGAAAGGCTTCACCACGCTCGATTACAGCGCCACGACACCCTTGAACACCACGCTTTCCGTCGACATTCGTGCCGGCGACACGGCCGCGCCCGATGGGACTTGGACAGGTTGGCAATTCGGCATTGCCCCGGGCGGTGACATCTCCATGCTGCTTGCGCACCGCTACGTGCAGTACCGCCTCAATCTAGCCACGACGGATGCGACAACGACTCCGACCCTGACATCACTAACGATCAATTATCTAAATTATCCCATGGGATCCGGTGTGATGGTTACGGGCGACGGCGATGCCGCCGGGGTGGATCTGAGCGTCAACTACAGCCCCTCGACCGTCGGGACCCTTGTAACTTCCTATTCGACCTATAACATCCACGTCGCGGGAAATTATGCGTATGTGGCGGATGATTCAGGCAACTCGACTTCTTTGATGCGGATCATCGACATCTCCAATCCCGCCGCACCCGTGCAGGTGGCCGCCACATCCCATGGTTCGCGCGTGATCGATGTCTACGTCTCCGGAAACTACGCTTATGTGGCCGCCGCCGATGTCGGATTGTCCATCGTGGATATCAGCAACCCGACCGCACCCGTTAAAATGGGTACCTATAACACGCCTGGATGGGCGCAAGGCGTCTTTGTGGCCGGGAATTACGCCTATGTGGGAGACTGGACATCGGGCGGCTTGCAAATCATCGATGTCTCCAATCCTGCCTCCCCCACATTTGTTGGAAGTTATGATACTCCAGGTACGGCCGGTCGTGTGTTTGTTTCGGGGAATACCGCCTATCTGGCCGATGGTACGTCGGGCTTGGCGATTTTCGATGTCAGCGACCCGACCACACCGACCCTGCTCACCACTTATGCCGGTACGGCAAATGGTGTCTTTATTTCCGGTAACTATGCCTATGTGACGGGATCTGGTTTGAAGATACTGGATGTTTCCAATCCCGCCACACCGCTGCTGGTGGGCAGCTCGAACGACGTTAACGGCGGCGGCGATATCTACGTGAAGGATGGCTTAGCCTACGTCACTGACAGCTCGCTACTAAAAGTGCTCGACGTTTCAGACCCAACTACTCCGACTCTGGAGACTAGCTACGCCCCGGGTGGGGGCGTAGGCGGTGTTTACCCTGTGGGTCGTTATGCCTATCTCGCCTCTAACGGCGATCTAAATGTGGTGGATTTGGGCCCTTATTTTACCTCCGGTGTATTTACTTCTTCGGTAATAGATGCAGGGCCAAATCTTGGTTTCACGACGCTAGACTACACGGCGACCACGTTGCCCACTACGGGTATCAGTATAGACGTGCGCGCAGGCAACACGCTCACTCCCGATGATGGAACATGGTCGACGTGGCAGCCAGGCATAGCCAACGGCGGTGATATTTCGATGCTGGACGGCAATCGGTACCTTCAGTATCGTGCCAACTTATCCACCACGGACACCACGGTGACGCCGGAACTGCAGGACATCACCTTCAACTACTCGCGCTATGCATACACATCATCACTGATCTCGTCGGCCTACAATAGTACCGATCTCAACAATCTTTTTGACAGTCTGGCGTGGACCCAGAATTTACTCGCCGGGACGGATGTGCGGATCCAGATTCGGACCGCGGCGGATAGTGGCGGAGTGCCCGGCGCATGGGGGTCGTGGGTTGGGCCCGATAGTACCTCGAACAGTTACTGGAGTTCCACCAATACCTATGCCGGCGGCTTATCGGAGGATATGCTGGGCAAAGCGTTGGCCG
>CAZOTG010000010.1:0-17775 GCA_964582585.1 uncultured Chromatiaceae bacterium
CGCTGCCACGAAATTGCGGAGATCACTCAATTGATCCCCGCTGCAACCGGCGATGATCAATCCCGCTATTACCACCAAGGCCATTTTTGCCACATATCGCCCCATGCGCCCGACTCGCAATGAACTGCCGGCTGTATATCCGTCGAGGTGGGCGGCGGCTATGCGGCTCATTGTCCGTCCTCCTCAATGTAACGGTAGGTCTTGGCGGTAACCTCCATGATCAGCTTATTACCACTCTTTTTGTCATTGACTGGCGCGATGTTGATATCGTGTAAGGTCACGATACGCGGCAGCACCGCCACATCGCTCACAAACTTGCCGAATTCATGGTAATCACCGGTCACCTTTATCTGGATCGGCAACACCGCATAAAAATCCGCGGGGACCTCGGCCTCCGGCTTAAACAGCTCGAACTCCAAGCCGTTGGTTAACCCTGTTTGCGAGATATCCACCAATAGTTCGGCGATTTCCGTCTTGGAGGGAAGCTGCCGCAACATGGTACCGAACGAGCGCTTCATTTCCTCCATCTGTCGTTCGTAAACCACCAGATTGGCGGCCTTATGCTGCTTCTGCACGAAATCAGCCTTTAAGGTGTTTTCTTTTTTACGGGCCTGCTCCAATTCATCCAATTGATTGCGGGTATCGAACCAAAAGCCCGCCGCCAACACCATGGCGCACAGAATGGCGATAGCGCTCCCTTTGATGAAGATGGGCCAGTTGCCGACATCCTTGATATCCAGGTTTTGCAGCTGTTCTCGAAGTTCGGCCAGATTCAGATTCAGTTTCAGCTTCATGGCTACTTCCCTGCCTTGCCGGCCTTGCCGGCGACAGCCTTAAGTTTGGCGGCAGCTTCGGAGGCGGGCGTTTCCCCCTCCATCACCTCCTTGATGTTCAATATAAACTTGCTTCCCTTCTGGCCGTCCTTACTATCCATGGCTTGAATGACATTGAGCCGCGGCTCGGCAAGCCAGTGGGAGGCATCGATATTGCGCATGAATGCCGACACCCGTGCGTTGGACTGAGCGATACCCTCGATTACCACCGAAACGCCTTCCTGTTTGATGCTGGTAAAATACACTCCGTCAGGCAATGCCTTAACCAATTCATCGAAGAGATGCACCATTTGTGGACGTTGTCCCTGCAATTCCTCGATGACCTTCATACGAGCCAGCAACTGGGCCTTTTCCGTCTCCAAAGACTTAATTTTTTTGATTTGCTCTTCAACCTTCTTGATTTGTCCGTCCAGGTAAGCATTGCGGCCATTTTGTTCTTCGATGACGCCACTCATGTGAAAATGGACATAGACGATCACCAGCAACATCAGGACCGCCGCGCCGCCGGCAATGGAATAGAATTCCCGCTCGCGCTCTTTGCGCAGCAGTTCACGCCAGGGCAAGAGATTGATGCGCGTCATCAGTCAAAACTCCTCATGGCCAGGCCGCAAGCAATCATCAAGGAAGGCGCATCGCTGCTCAGAGCATGAGGCTTGACGCGGGAGGACAGTGCCATGCTCGCGAAGGGATTGGCGATGGAAGTAGTGGTGCCGATCTTATCGGTAATCAGTTCATCGATCCCCAATATGGAAGCACAACCGCCGGCGAGCACGATATGATCCACATTATTGTACTGACTGGAAGAAAAGAAAAACTGCAGGGAACGGCTTACCTGTTGCGCCATGGCTTCCTTAAAGGGGTCCAGCACCTCGGGGCCGTAGTTGTCCGGCAGACCGCCCTGTTTTTTCGCCATGCCCGCTTCTTCATAAGAGAGTCCATAACGGCGCTGGATCTCCTCGGTCAACTGCTTGCCGCCGAACACCTGCTCGCGGGTATATATGATCTTGAAATCGTGCAGCACGTTGAGGGTGGTCATGGTCGCCCCCACATCCGCCACGGCGATGATCCTGCCCCGGCCCTCATCGGGCAACTGCGGACCGAGCAGCCCGAACGCCGTTTCCATGGCAAAGGCCTCCACGTCGACGATCTTGGGCGTCAGGCCGCCCAACTCCACCGCGGCGACACGTACGTCCACATTCTCGCTACGAGACGCCGCCAACAGCACATCCAGGGTGTCCGGCTTCTTTTCCGAGGGTCCCAGCACCTGAAAATCCAGGTTGACCTCTTCCATGGGATAGGGGATGTATTGATCCGCTTCCAGGCGGATCTGGCCCTCCATGTCGCTTTCAGTCAGGGAGGCCGGCATGGAGATAACCTTGGTGATCACGGCGGAACCGGCCACCGCCACCGCGGCATGCCTGACTCGGGTCCCCGAGCGCTTCACGGCCTTTTCGATGGCGGATCCCACCGCCTCGACATCGGCGATGCTCTTCTCCACCACTGCATGGGGCGGAAGGGGCACCACTGCATAGCTTTCCACTCGGTAACGTGAACCGCTCTGTCCCAATTCCAGCAGTTTGACCGCCGTAGAACTGATATCCAGTCCCAGTACGGCAGATCCTTTCCTTTTAAAAAGCCGCAAGGTTAGTCCCTTTCAGATGCTCAGGTTGCTCTATTTAGTCTCTATAGTTAAAGTTATCGCATAGTTACCCATGCTGAACCTTAATCAATAACCGTACGGAACACAACACGGTTCGCTTGAGATTATCGGAACCTTTATACTAAACCTTAACCTATTTTCCCTTGACCCAGTTCACACTCGTTTCCCATCCATGACAGCTTTCGCAAAACTCCTGCGCCTGGGCGCAATCACCTTGGTGGGACTGGCCCTGGCCGGTGCCCTCGTCACCGGGGGCCTGTACCTGTATCTCGCCCCCCAGTTGCCGTCCGCGGATGTACTGCGCGACGTGCGGTACCAGGTGCCGCTGCGGGTCTACAGCCGGGAGGGCAAGCTGCTGGCGGAATACGGGGAGATGCGACGCTCGCCGGTCAAATTGAACCAGGTCCCGGATCTGATGGTAAAGGCGCTGCTGGCCGCGGAAGACGACCGCTTCTACCAGCACCCCGGTGTCGATTACCAAGGCATACTGCGGGCGGCCTGGCACCTGGTGACTACCGGTCAAAAGACCCAGGGCGGCAGCACCATCACCATGCAGGTGGCGCGCAATTTCTTCCTGGGCCGGGAAAAGACCTATTTGCGCAAATTGACGGAAATCCTGCTGTCCTTAAAGATCGAGCATGAATTCAGCAAGCAGGAGATCCTGGAACTCTATCTCAATAAGATCTATCTCGGCCAGCGCGCCTACGGCATCGCAGCGGCGGCCCAAGTCTATTACGGCAAGGAGCTGTCCAAACTGAGCCTGGCGCAAATGGCCATGCTCGCCGGTCTTCCCAAGGCACCATCGAGCTACAACCCCATCGCCAATCCACAGCGTGCCTTGGAGCGCCGCAATTATGTGCTGGGTCGCATGCGCACGGTCGGTTACATAAACGATGAAACCTACCGGGCCGCACTGGAAGAACAGGACGACGCCACCCTCCACAGCCTGACCATCGAAGCGGAAGCTCCGTATCTGGGCGAGATGGTCAGGGCGGAGGTGGTACGGCGTTTCGGCGAGGAGGCCTATACCGCCGGCTACAAGGTCATTACCACCATCGACACCCGCCTGCAGGCCGCCGCCAATGACGCGCTCCGCGACGCCTTGCTGGATTATGAACACCGCCATGGTTACCGTGGCCCGGAATCCCAGGTAACGCTGCCGCCGGAGTCCGGACCCGAGGAATGGGCCACCGCCCTCGGCGACCGCGACCCGGTGGGCGGTCTGCCGGCGGGACTGGTGGTGTCAGTCGGTGAATCGGATATTCAGGTCTTCCTCAAGGACGGCTCCGTGATCCCCATTCCATGGTCCGGACTGGAATGGGCGCGCCGCTATATCGATGACAACCACACGGGCTCCGCCCCGAAAAGCCCCGCGGACGTGGTCAAGCCGGGCGATATCATCCGCGTCGTACAGCTTCACGACGGCAAGTGGCAACTGGCGCAGGTGCCGACGGTGGAGGGGGCGCTGGTGGCCTTGCGCCCCGAGGATGGCGCCATCATCGCGATCACCGGCGGCTTCGACTTTTTCAAGAGCAAGTTCAATCGCGCCACCCAGGCCAGCCGTCAGCCGGGCTCCAGCTTCAAGCCGTTCATCTATTCCGCCGCCCTGGAGAAGGGCATGACCCCGGCCACCGTCATCAACGACGCGCCGGTGGTGTTCGATGACCCCGGTCTGGAAGATACCTGGCGCCCCGAAAACTACTCCGGCAAGTTTTTCGGCCCCACCCGTCTGCGCGAGGCCTTGGTGCATTCCCGCAACCTGGTATCGATCCGGGTACTGCGGGCCATCGGCATCAACAGTACCCTGAATTACCTGACCCGTTTCGGCTTCGACAAGAGCGCCCTGCCACGCAACCTGTCCCTGGCCCTGGGCAGCGGCGCGGTTACGCCTCTCAATCTGGCTTCCGGCTACACGGTCTTCGCCAATACCGGTTATCGCGTCAGCCCTTACTTCATCGACCACATCGAAGACATCGACGGCAATGTACTGATGGCGACCACCCCCGATCGGGTATGCGGGAAGTGCGAAAACCCGCCCGCCGACCCGACCCAGCCGCCCGAGCATATCGCCCCCCGGGTGATCACCGCGCAAAACGCCTATTTGATGACCAGCATGATGCGGGATGTGATCCGCCGCGGCACCGGCAGAAAGGCCCGGGTGTTACACCGTCACGATATCGCCGGCAAGACCGGTACCACCAACGATCAGCGCGACGCCTGGTTCGCCGGCTTCAGCCCCAGCGTCGTCACCGTAGCCTGGGTGGGATTCGACGACACCCATCCCTTGGGATTCGCCGAGACCGGCGGCAGGGCGGCCCTGCCCATGTGGATCGATTTCATGCGGGCGGCCTTGCAAGGCGTCCCCGACCATCCCTTCGAACAACCGCCCGGCCTGGTGACGGTGCGCATCGATCCCGAAACCGGGCTGCTCGCCGACAGCAAGGATCGCAAGGCCATCTTCGAAACCTTCTTCGCCGACCATGTCCCTACCCGGGGGGCGGGGCCCGGCACCGCCAAGGCCGGCGACGGTCCGGACGGTTCATCCGCCATCCCGGAGCAACTCTTTTAGGCCCTGGGTCTCCACCATGAACAACCGTCGCAGCAATACCAACGATATCCGTATGCGCCAACGCCTCGCCGTCGAGGCCGCCCGCATCATGGCCGAGGAACACCTCAGCGATTTTTACAAGGCCAAACAAAAGGCGGCGGCACGCCTCGGCGCGACCAACACCCGCAACCTACCGCGCAACGATGAAATCGAGAGGGCGCTGGTGGAATACCAACGACTGTTCCGCGCCGACAGCCAACCGGCGCGCCTCCGGCGCTTGCGGGAAACGGCATTGCGCGCCATGGAATTGCTGGCACGCTTCAATCCACGCCTGGTGGGACCGGTGTTGCGCGGTACCGCCGACGAACATAGCGAAGTAACCCTCCATGTCTTTGCCGACACCTCCGAGGAAATAGGTTTGTTTCTCATGGAGCAAGGCATACCTCACCAGCAGTGTGATAAACGGGTGGCCATGGCCAAGGGTGAAAGCGCGCTTTATCCGGGGTATCGCTTTATCGCGGAAGAGGCGCCGATCCTGCTGGTGGTGTTTCCCATCCGGGGGATACGTCAGGCCTTGCGCAGTGAAGTAGACGGCCGCCCGGCGCAGCGCGCGGCGCTCAGCGAGGTGAGGGCGCTGTTGGAAGGCAGCTGAAAGCTTCAAGTTAAAGCTTTAAGCTGACAATTTCTCAATCCGTGTTGTGGGCCTCGCCGTTGAGCATCCCCTCGCCGCCGCCCTTGGGCATCCCCTTCTTACGGCGGCGGATGGGCACATAATCGCGGCGTGCCGGCCCGTCATAAACCTGGCGCGGCCGACCGATCTTCTGATCGGGCTCGCCGATCATCTCCATCCATTGCGCTACCCAGCCCACGGTGCGGGCGATGGCGAACATCACCGTGAACATGTTGGTGGGAATGCCCAGCGCCTTGTAGATCAGACCCGAGTAGAAGTCGACGTTGGGATAGAGCTTGCGCTGCACGAAATAATCGTCCTTGAGCGCTACCTCTTCCAGGCGCAGCGCCAGCTCGAACAGCGGATCATGGTCATCGCCCAGTTTCTCCAATACCTCATGGCACATCTTGCGGATGATGCGCGCGCGGGGGTCGTAATTCTTGTAGACGCGATGACCGAAACCCATGAGGCGAAAGGGATCATTCTTGTCCTTGGCCTTGGCGATGTATTCCGGGATATGTTTGACATCGCCGATCTCGGCCAACATGCGCAGCACCGCCTCATTGGCGCCGCCGTGGGCGGGACCCCATAAGGCCGCGATCCCTGAAGCGATGCAGGCGAAGGGATTGGCGCCGGAACTGCCGGCCAGGCGCACCGTGGATGTGCTGGCATTCTGTTCATGATCGGCGTGCAGGATGAATATCAGGTCCAAGGCCTTCTCCGCCACCGGGTCCACCTCATATTCCTCGGTAGGCACCGCGAACATCATGCGCAGGAAATTGCCGGCGTAGCTCAGGCCGTTCTTGGGATAGACGAAGGGTATACCGATGGAATGCTTATAGCTGGCGGCGGCGATAGTGGGCATCTTTGCGATCATGCGATGGGCGGCGATCTCCCGATGATGGGGATTACGGATATCGGTGGAATCGTGATAGAACGCCGACAGCGAACCCACCACGCCCACCATGGTGGCCATGGGGTGGGCATCGTGATAAAAGCCATTATAGAAGCTCTTGAGGCTCTCGTTGATCATGGTGTGGTGAGTGATCACCTCGCTAAAGGTGCCGAGTTGCTTCTGAGTGGGCAGTTCGCCGTACAGCATCAAATACGCCACTTCCAGGAACGAGCTCTTCTCCGCCAGTTGTTCGATGGGATAACCGCGGTACAACAATACGCCCTCATCGCCGTCGATGAAGGTGATGGCGCTGCGGCAACTGGCGGTGGAGACGAAGCCGGGGTCGTAGGTGAAATAACCGAAGTCGCGGTACAGAGCGCCGATATCCACCACCGGCGGACCATGGGTGCCTTGCCGCACCGGCAGCTCGATGGACTTGCCGGTGGCGCTGTCGGTCAGGGTTAGGGTGTGTGCTTTATCGACCATGGCCGTGGCTCCTCGCAACTGGGCGCGCCGCCGCGGGCTCATGGCGATCCTGCCAGGTTGGCCCGTACCGCTTCCGCCGAACGAAGCAGGGCGTGGCGCTCGTCTTCCGTTAGCGGCAATTCAACGACTTTCTCCATTCCCGCCTCGCCCAACACCACCGGTACGCCCAGGGCGATGTCGCGCTGGCCATATTCGCTGTCCAGCACCGCCACGCAGGGCAGGATGCGTTTGCGATTGCGGATCACAGCCTCCACCATGGTGGCGATGGCGGCGGCGGGGGAATCGTAGGCGCTGCTGGTCTGCTTGAGGGCAAGGATCTCCGCACCGCCCTGTCGGGTGTGGTCGATGAGCCTGGCGACGGTAGCCTCGTCGAGAAAATGCTTGATGGGGATGCCGTTGATGCAGGTGTATTCGGGCAAGGGCACCATGGCGTCACCGTGACCGCCGATCACCAGGGCGGTGATATCCCGCACCGAATAGCCGCTGGCCTGGGCCACGAAGCTCGCCATGCGAGCGCTGTCCAAGACCCCGGACAGACCGAATACCCGCCGCCGCGGCCAGCCGGTCTGTTTCCAGGCGTGATAGGTAAGCACGTCCACCGGATTGCTCACCACCACCAGCATGGCATCGGGGGCATATTTCATTACATTGCCCACCACCGTATGCAACACCGCCAGATTGGCGTCGCGCAACTGGTCGCGGCTCATGCCCGGCTTGCGCGGCTGGCCCGCGGTCATAATCACCACGTCGGCGCCGGCGAGCAGGGCGGGATCGGCGCCGCCGGAGACCTTGGTATCGAAACCGAACAGCGGCGCGGACTCCTGAATATCCAGGGCGATGCCGCGCGCTACATCGTCCTTGGTACCCAGTAACACCAGTTCCCGGCACAGGGACTGCTGAGCGAGAAACTCGGCGGTGGATTCTCCCACCCGGCCGGGGCCGACGACGGCGATCTTGCGCATAAGGCCTCCTGGATGTCGTCCATAATCTTTGAACAGGATGAGCGGCAATTTTGTAAAGATCAAGGGTTGGACAATTCAGGTGTGGAGAAATTGCCCATGGTGAAAGGTTAGTTCCGCCCCGCCTCCTTTGATTACTCGAATCGCCTGCGGCGATGTTTAAATGAATCGCGGTCTCGTCCGCGAACACGAAATCCTTTTCTTTGCTTGTCCAAAGAAAAGGATTCAAAAGAAAGGACACCCCGACGGTTTGGCCCTGCGGGCTACCCTGCGCTTCTCGCCATTTTGGGCGCGCGCAGAACTCGCTGCGCTCAAACAACTGCGCGCTTGTTTCCCAAAATGGCTGCGATGCTCGGCGGCACCGACGGGGACCCCAGGGTGGCAGCTTCAAGACTCTAGCCTTAAGAAAGCGCTCCCTCCCTGTCATTTCGACCGAAGGGAGAAATCTAAAAGAAAGATTTCTCGCTGGCGCTCGAAATGACGACTTGGAACAGGGGTGGTGTACTGTGGCACGGTACCCTAAGTCCCGTACAGCGGCCTTTTCTTTGGGTACTTTCTTTTGGCCGTGCAAAAGAAAGTACCCCGTCCTCGCGGACGGAACCGCGATTCAAATCAATCCGTCCCCGAAGGGGACTCCTTACCAATCAACAAAACAGCATCAGGCCGGATAGGGATACGCCTTCCGCGCCACCCCACTCTCCACCGCCGCCCGCGCAATCGCCGGCGGCACATGGTCGATGAGACGCGGATCCAGCGGCTTGGGGATGATGTAATCGGGGCCGAATTCCAGGTGCTGCAGGTTATAGGCCTGCAGCACCTCCGCGGGCACCGGTTCGCGGGCCAGGGCGCGCAAGGCGTGCACCGCCGCGATTTGCATGGCCTGATTGATATGGGTCGCGCGCACGTCCAGTGCGCCGCGGAAGATGAAGGGAAAACCCAGCACATTGTTCACCTGATTGGGATAATCGCTGCGGCCGGTGGCCATGATGAGGTCCTTGCGCACCGTGTGGGCAAGTTCCGGGCTGATCTCTGGATCGGGATTGGACAGGGCAAATATCACCGGCTTGGGCGCCATGGACATCAGCATTTCCGCGGTCACCAGATCGGGGCCGGAGACGCCGATGAAGGCGTCGGCACCCTGCATGGCGTCACCCAGGCTGCGTTTGTCGCTGTCCACGGCGAATTCGCGCTTGTAGATGTTGAGGTCGTCGCGGCCGCTGTGGATGACGCCGCTGCGGTCCACCAAGGAGAGATGTTCCTTCTTGGCACCCAGGGCCACTAGCAAATGCATGGAGGCGATGCCCGCCGCACCGGCGCCGAGACAGACGATGCGTGCGTCCTCCAGGCGCTTGCCTTGCAGCTCCAAGGCGTTGAGCAGGCCCGCGGCGATGATGATGGCGGTGCCATGTTGATCGTCGTGGAACACCGGGATGTCCAGGCGGCGGATCAATTCCTCCTCGATCATGAAGCAATGGGGCGCGGCGATATCCTCCAGATTGATGCCGCCGAAGGTGGGGGCGATGGCGACCACGCTCTCGATGAAGTGCTCCGGCGAGCGGGCATCCACTTCGATGTCGAAGACGTCGATATCGGCGAATTTCTTGAACAACACCCCCTTGCCTTCCATCACCGGCTTGCCCGCCAGGGCGCCGACCTTGCCCAGACCCAGCACGGCACTGCCGTCGGTGATCACCGCCACCAGGTTGCCCTTGGCGGTATAGCGATAGGCCGCCTCGGGATCGGAAGCGATGGCCCGCACCGGTTCCGCCACGCCCGGTGTATAGGCCAGGGACAGGTCCTCCTGGGTGAGGCAGGATTTGGTGATGGCGATGCAAATCTTGCCGGGCTGGGGTTCGGCGTGATAGTCGAGGGCGGCCTGCTTGCGGTCTTTATTCATAAATTTTCCTGCTTTGGTTTTAAAAAATCCGATGAGCCTATTTCAGCATCTTGAGCAACTTGTACGCCACCATCAAGCCTGTCCAGGCAATGTTCTCGCCATCAGTGCTCTACGATCTCTAAATCCGTGGGGTAACGCAGGCGCAACTGCAACTCGTGGTGATAAGGATACACCCAGCCGCGTACGATCACTGTCTTGTTCTTCAGCTCATGCAGGGCCAAACTGGCGAAATAGCCCAAGTCCTGCCGATCGATACGCGCCGCTACATTGCCTTCCAGGTCAAGCCATAACGAACGCGCACTGTCCCCAACATGCACCACGCGCCCTTTGATCAAGTGATAGCCGCGCGCGGTCTCTTGCAAACGGTTAGCGGCTACAGGCTGATAACGGGGCAGCCCCCAGATGCCCAGGCGCTGCGCGCGGGCGCGCCGTTCGGCGGCTTGATAACAGCTGACATTCCAGTCATCGGGCGGCACCGTCAACAACGTGGCATAACCCCGTTCCAGCAACCAGGCGGACACACTGCGGCCGTCGGCGAAAAAGGCGTGGGCCAGGAGGCGTCCATGGACATCCTGGCGGTTCTTATCGAAACGAAGATCCAAGGCCGCACCTTTAGCGAGCACGCCGCGCAGGGCATCCCTTGCCGCCACGGCATAGGGTTGATCGGGTTTTCCGTCGCGGCTCAGTTCCGGGGTATCGACGCCGATCAAGCGCAAACGACGGCCGTCCTGCAACCTGACCGTATCCCCGTCATGGACATAGGCCACCCGCGCCCGTTCATCGATGTGGTCGGCAGGGCAGGCCGTTGCCGCCATGACGGCCGGCGCTGCCAAGCATATGGTCAGCCAGCAGCAGAAGATCACGGGCCGAAAACAAGAAAGGGCGCGTCTGCGGCGCGCCCTTTCCTCAACACCCACCGTCATCGGCGGCTTAGCTGCGGTTCAAACCGTACTTCTGGCGGAATTTATCCACGCGCCCTGCAGTATCCAGCAGCTTTTGCTTGCCGGTGTAAAACGGATGGCATGCCGAGCATACATCCAGGTGCAGATCGCGTCCCGCGGTGGAGCGGGTGGTGAAGGTGTTGCCACAGCTGCAAGTCACCTTGATTTCGCTGTAGGCGGGGTGTATATCCGCTTTCATGTCGTACCTCGTTGTCTTGATCAGCGGGCGGCGTTCCCGGCGGGGCCACCCGGAGAGCGGGGAATGATACGCAAATCCGACTCCCCCGGCAAGGGGCACCCTCCTCGAAAAGCGTCTGTTTATTCAAGAATTAGCCGCGACCGCCGTTACAGTTATTAGCTAAGCCGTTGGCTCGGCTCACAGGAAATACAACCACTAGGGAAGGTATCATGGCCCAGCATCGCCCCAAACCCACCTTGAAATACGACTATCTCGGCCTGGATGCCGAGTCCATCAAGCACTCCCTGGCAAACCGCCTCGAGTATTCCGCCGGCAAGGACATGTATACCGCCACCGACCGGGACTGGTACAACGTGGCGGCCTATGTGGTGCGCGACCGCCTCATGGAACGCTGGATGGAGACCATGCGCACCTACTACCGCGCCCACGCCAAGCGCATCTATTACCTGTCACTAGAATTTCTGATGGGCCGCACCCTGACCAACAGCCTGATCAATATGGGTTTCGCCGACGAATTCGCCCAGGCGATCCGTGAACTCGACCTCAACCTCGAGACTATCCGCGACCTGGAACCGGATGCGGCACTGGGCAACGGCGGCCTGGGCAGATTGGCCGCGTGCTTCCTGGATTCCATGGCCACCCTGGGACTGCCGGGCTACGGCTACGGCATCCGCTATGAATACGGCATGTTCACTCAGCGTGTCGAAAACGGTTATCAGGTGGAGCACCCCGAGAATTGGCTGCGCTACGGCAATCCCTGGGAGTTCCCACGCCCGGAAGTTCTCTATCCGGTGCAGTTCTACGGCCGGGTAGTGGAATACCCGGACGACAAAGGCAGAAAGCGTTATCACTGGGTGGGCACCGAAGACGTGATGGCCATGGCCTATGACACCCCCATCCCCGGTTTCGGCACCAATACCGTCAACAATATGCGCCTGTGGTCGGCCAAGGCCAGCCGCGACTTCGATCTGCGCTTTTTCAACGAAGGCAACTACATCAAGGCGGTGGAACAGAAAAACGAATCGGAAAACCTCTCCAAGGTGCTCTATCCCGACGACACTACCTTTACCGGACGCGAACTGCGCCTCAAACAACAATACTTTTTCGTCAGCGCCTCGCTGCAGGATATCTTCCGCCGCTACCTGAAACACCACGACGGCTTCGACGAACTGCCCGACCAAGTAGCGATCCAACTCAACGACACCCATCCGGTGTTGGCGATTCCCGAACTGATGCGCCTGTTGGTGGATATTCATCATGTGGAATGGGAAAAGGCCTGGGACATCACCCAGCGCACCTTCTCCTATACCAATCACACCCTGTTGCCGGAGGCCCTGGAGACCTGGCCGGTAACCCTGCTGGAACAGATACTGCCGCGCCACCTGCAGATCATCTACGAGATCAATCATCAATTCCTCAAGGATGTCATGCATCACTTCCCCGGCGACAGCGAGCGCCTGCGTCGCATGTCCTGTGTCCACGAGGACGGCGAGCGGCGGGTGCGCATGGCGCACCTCGCGGTGGTGGGCAGCCACAAGGTCAATGGGGTGGCCAAGATTCACACCGACCTCATGAAAGACACCATCTTTCACGATTTCAACGCATTCTATCCCCATAAGATCGTCAACAAGACAAACGGCATCACCCCGCGACGCTGGCTGCACATGGCCAACCCCGATCTGTCGAAATTGATCAGCGCACACATCGGCGATAAGTGGATCAAGAATCTCGATCAATTGCATCGCATCGCGCCCCTGGCTGACGATAGCGCTTTCCGCAAACAATTCACCGCCATCAAACAGTCCAACAAGAAACGTCTTGCCGAATTTATTCAGCGACAGTGCGGCATAGAGATAAACGCCGATTCATTGTTCGACGTCCACGTCAAACGCATCCACGAATACAAAAGGCAGATGTTGAACGTGCTGCACGTCATCACCTTGTACAACCGCATCCGCCAAGGCGGCGACATCCCCCGCGCGCCACGAACTATTATCTTTGCCGGCAAGGCGGCGCCTGGTTACGATATGGCCAAGCGCATCATTAAGCTCATCAACGACATCGCGGACATCATCAACAACGATCCCGCCATCGGTGATCAGCTCAAGGTGGTATTTATCCCCAATTACAATGTCTCGGTGGCGGAGATCATCATTCCCGCCTGCGAGTTGTCGGAACAAATATCAACCGCCGGCACCGAGGCCTCCGGCACCAGCAATATGAAATTTGCCTTGAACGGCGCGCTCACCATCGGCACCCTGGACGGCGCCAACGTAGAGATTCTCGAGGAAGTCGGCGAAGACAATATCTTCATCTTCGGCCTCACCGCCGCCGAAGTGGCCGAGCGTCACGCCCAGGCTTACAACCCTTGGGATTACTACCACGCCGATCACGAATTGAGCCGGGCCCTGGACATGATCGCCAGCGGTTACTTCTCGCCCGAGATCCCCGACCTGCACAAGCCCATCGTAGAACGCCTCACCCACGGCGGCGATCCCTATCTGTTGCTAGCCGACTATGCCGCGTATGTTTCCTGCCAGGAAGAAGTGGCGGAGCTCTATATCAACCGAGAAGAGTGGGCGCGCAAGGCCATCCTCAACGTGGCGCATATGGGGAAATTCTCTTCGGACCGCACCATTCGCCAATATGGGGAGGAGATCTGGGGGGTAAAACCGGTGGCGATCGAGCTGCCGGCGACCAAATAGGTTTCGGGTTTCGGCAGAAGTCCGCCGTCCGGGTCATACCGGCGCAACCCGAAGTTTAGCGGAAACCCCGGCTTTTAACTCGAAACCTTAAACCCGAAACTCGTAACCGAGCTTTTAAGATCGTTTCATCGAATCGAAGAAGTCAGAGTTGGTCTTGGTGGCCTTGAGCTTGTCGAGCAGGAACTCCATGGCCGTCAGTTCGTCCATGGGATGCAGCAGCTTGCGCAGGATCCACATCTTTTGCAGCTCGTCGGGATGGGTCAACAACTCCTCGCGGCGCGTGCCGGAACGATTGATGTTGATGGCCGGGTAGATGCGCTTCTCCGCGATCTTGCGGTCGAGGTGAATCTCGTTGTTACCGGTACCCTTGAATTCCTCGTAGATCACATCGTCCATGCGCGAACCGGTCTCGATGAGGGCGGTGGCGATGATGGTTAAACTGCCGCCTTCCTCGATGTTGCGCGCCGCGCCGAAGAAGCGCTTGGGACGCTGCAGGGCATTGGCATCCACACCGCCGGTGAGCACCTTACCGGAGGAGGGAATCACGGTGTTGTAGGCGCGCGCCAGACGGGTGATGGAGTCCAGCAGGATCACCACGTCACGCTTGTGCTCCACCAGGCGCTTGGCCTTTTCGATGACCATCTCCGCCACCTGCACGTGACGGGTAGCGGGTTCGTCAAAGGTGCTGGCAATCACCTCGCCACGCACCGAGCGGGACATCTCCGTCACTTCTTCTGGCCGCTCGTCGATCAGCAACACCATGAGATAACACTCGGGATGATTGTGAGCCAGGGAATGTGCGATGTTTTGCAGCATCATGGTCTTACCGGCCTTGGGCGGGGACACGATCATGCCGCGCTGCCCCTTGCCGATGGGCGCCGCCAGATCGATGATACGGACTGTGATGTCTTCGGTGCTGCCGTTGCCCAGTTCCAGGTTGAGCCGCTTATTGGCGAACAGCGGGGTCAAATTCTCGAATAAGACCTTGTGCTTGGCGTTTTCCGGCGCTTCGTAATTGATCTCGTCTACCTTGAGCAGGGCGAAGTAGCGCTCGCCCTCCTTGGGGGGGCGGATCTTGCCCGACACCGTGTCACCGGTGCGAAGATTGAAGCGGCGGATCTGGCTGGGAGACACGTAGATATCGTCGGGACCGGCCAGATAGGAACTGTCGCCGGAACGCAGGAATCCGAAACCGTCTTGAAGGATTTCCAATACCCCGTCACCGAAAATGTCCTCACCTTTCTTGGCGTGGGCCTTGAGAATGGCGAAGATCACGTCTTGTTTTCGGGAGCGGGCCATGCCCTCGACGCCCATGGAATCGGCGATTTTAAGGAGTTCCGTGGGGGATTTCTGCTTCAATTCGGTAAGGTTCATACTTGTTGCTTTCGGATTGGCTTGTTTTGGATGGACAACGACAGGGTAGAAACGAACCGGTTAGCTAACCGGATTATCTAAAACGTATTGGGGGAATGCCGATTCGGAGCGGCTGAACAAAAAACTAACAATCAGTGTAGTAATTAATTTTTTCTAAAACTTACCATTGTCATCGGCCCGCGTCCAGTATTTCTTTAACGGGGACCGCGGGCGTCACAGGTTGCTATCGATAAATGCGGTCAATTGCGACTTGGAGACCGCGCCGACTTTGGTCGCCTCGACATTACCGTTTTTAAACAACATCAGGGTGGGAATCCCGCGAATACCATATTTCGGCGGTGTCCCGGGATTCTCATCGATGTTCAGCTTGGCGACCTTCAGCTTTCCGGCGTAATCTTTGGACACATCGTCCAATATCGGGGCGATCATCTTGCACGGACCACACCATTCTGCCCAAAAATCCACCAACACCGGCCCATCGCCCTTGAGAACTTCGCTATCGAACGTAGCGTCAGTGACATGAACAATTTGGTCGCTCACTCTACTATCCCCCTTCAAACAGGATTGATGCCAACCGGCTCAGATGGGTTTCGCTGCAGCGGCATGCCATACCGTCACCCGCTGGCTTATCCTTACGGAAAGCCAGGCTAAGATAGCCTATCCTGTTTATGATCGCAACGCATAGCCTAACACCATCTCCACCTCAAACAATACCGCAAGATCGCAACCTAGAACAAGCTTTCTGTTATGCTTATAAATAATGAGCGAACAGCACCTCACCAACACCCCCCTCGCGAGCCTAGACCTCCCGGAGGCACTCCTCAAGGGGATCCGCGAGGCCGGTTTTGTCTACTGCACGCCGATACAGGCCCAAACCCTGCCGCTGGCCCTGGCGGGCAGTGATGTGGCGGGACAGGCCCAAACCGGCACGGGCAAGACCGCCGCCTACCTCCTGGCCGCCATGGCCCGCCTGCTGCGCCATCCGCCGGCGCCGACGCGCACCGTGCGGCAGCCCCGCACCCTGATCGTGGCCCCTACCCGGGAATTGGCGGTTCAGATTCATAGGGATGCGGAACTGCTGGGGCGATACGCCGGACTGGGTATGGCGGTGGTCTACGGCGGTGCCGGCTATGAAACGCAACGCAAGCGCCTCGAAGAGGGGGTGGATATCTTGATCGGTACCCCCGGCCGCCTCATCGACTATTTCCAGCAGCATGTCTACGACCTCAAGGCGGCGGAAGTGGTGGTGCTGGACGAGGCGGACCGCATGTTCGATTTGGGCTTCATCAAGGATATACGCTTCCTGTTGCGCCGATTGCCCAAGCCCGATAAGCGCTTAAGCATGTTGTTTTCCGCCACCTTGTCGCTGCGTGTCACCGAACTGGCTTATGAGCACATGAACAATCCGCAACTGGTCCGGATAGAAACGGACAAGCTTACGGCCAACCAGGTGAGCGAAGTAAGCTACTACCCTGCCAACGAGGAAAAAATTCCGTTGCTGATCGGGCTGCTGCGCGCCATGAACGCCACCCGCACCATGGTCTTCGTCAACACCAAGCGTACCGGAGAGGAAGTCCAGGCCTATTTGGAACACAATGGCTTTCATGTAGAGACCCTGTCGGGGGACGTGCCGCAAAAAAAGCGCCTGCAGTTTCTGACGCAATTCGAGCGCGGCGAAATTCCCATCCTGGTGGCCACCGACGTGGCGGCGCGCGGCCTGCACATCCCCGGTGTCAGCCACGTCTTCAACTTCGATCTGCCCCAAGACGCCGAAGATTATGTACACCGCATCGGTCGCACCGCGCGGGCGGGCGCCACCGGCGATGCCATAAGTTTCGTCTGCGAGACCTATGCCTTTTCCCTACCTGAAATCGAACAATACATCGGCCACGCCATTCCCAGCGCCCCGGTCACCCCTGATCTGCTGGCGGAGGTGCAGCGGCCGAAGTCGATCCGCCGCCACCGCCCTGACGTGAAGCGCGGCGGCAAGGGCAGAGAGCGCGGCCATGGTGAAGGGGGCCGCCGGCGCAGCAGCCGCGCGCGCAAGCCCCACGCCGCCAACGCCAAGCACGGTACGTAACAGGCTTCAAGTTGCCGCCACGGATGCGCTGATGTCGCACTGCTTCGATGATCTGGCCCCCCGCACCGCCCTGGTGGAGATCGCCCGAGATTTTCACCGCCGCGGCTGGATGGCGGGCACCGCCGGCAATCTCAGCGCCCGGGACCGGCAAGCCCCCGACAGCTTTTGGATCACTGCCAGCGGCCTGCCCAAAGGCCATTTGGACGAAGAGGATTTTTTACGCATTGAGCTCGATGAAGCTCGGGTAGTGGAGCGTTTTCGCGACAGCGCCAAACCCTCCGCGGAAACCGCCATCCATCACGTGATCTATCAGCTGTTTCCCGAGGCTGGCGCCTGCCTGCATGTCCATAGCGTCGATGCCTGTCTGGCAGTGGCACACTGCCCCGAGGAATCCACTGAGTTGCCCTTGCCGCCGCTGGAGATGATCAAAGGGCTGGATATCTGGGAGGAACGGCCCGCGGTGGCGCTGCCGCTGTTTCCCAACCGGCCGCACGTCCCGGACATCGCCGCGGAAATCCGCCAACGCTT
>CAZOTG010000011.1:0-17221 GCA_964582585.1 uncultured Chromatiaceae bacterium
AGGCGAAAGAAGACGCGGGAACGTTTCAGGGAAATGCTGAAGAAAGGCGAGCTCTTCTCCGCAGAGTTCCAGGTAACGCAGCCACACGCTGGCGGCGAGGATGTCCATCTGCCGGCCGGCGTCGTTGACGTAGTACTCGCGGTGGACGCGAAAGCCCGCCGCATCCAGCAGATTGGCCACCGCCGCGCCGTAGGCGGCGCCGCGGCCGTGACCCACGTGCAGGGGACCGGTGGGGTTGGCGGAGACGAATTCCACCTGGATGGGCAGCGCCGCGCCCACCGTGCTACGGCCGTAGGCCTCGCCCGCCGCCACGATGTCGCCGATGGTCTTCTGATAGGCGCCGGGGGTCAAAAAGAAATTTATGAAACCCGGGCCGGCGATCTCCATCTTGCTCACCAGGGGTGTAGCGGGCAGCGCGTCGACGATCAACTTCGCCAGGTCCCGCGGCTTGCGCTTGGCGGCCTTGGTCAGGGTCATGGCCACATTGCTGGCGAAGTCGCCGTGCTGGCGGTCGCGGGCGCGCTCGAGCCTGGCCCCAGCGGCGATATCGGCGGGCAGGTCGCCTGCTTGCTGGAGTTGCTTGAGGGCTTGGTTGAGCAGGGTTTCTAGCTGATGCTTCATGGTTATCGAATCGAGTCCCGAAAAGTGGGGCGTATTATCCCGGTTTTTGGTCATACGCCACAAGCGCGCATCGTGCGAAGGAATTAGCTTAAATCATCTCCATGGGATCCACGTCGATCGACCAGCGCACCTTGCGCCCGGAAGGCACAGACGCCAGCGGCGGCAGCCAGACGTCCAACAGGCGGTGCAGGTCGGCGCGTTGCGCGGCCTGCACCAGCAACTGGGCGCGGTAGCGACCGGCGCGACGTTCCATGGGGGAGGGGATGGGGCCGAGCAGGGTGACGCCCTGGGTGCCCAATTGGTCGGCGAGGGTCACCGCCTCGCCGAGAAAACGCCCGGGGCCCTCGGCGTCGGTGGACTCGGCGCGCAGCAAGGCGAGATTGACGTAGGGCGGCAGTTCGGCATCGCGCCGTTCCGCCAGTGCCGCGGCGGCGAAGGACGGATAACCCTCGGTCAACAGGGTGCGCAGCAGGGGATGATCCGGGTGGTGAGTTTGAATCAACACCTCACCGGGCTGCTCGGCGCGACCGGCGCGGCCGGCGACCTGAACGATCAATTGCGCCATGCGTTCGCCGGCACGGAAGTCCGCGCCGAACAGGCCTTGATCGCCGTCGAGGATGGCGGCCAGAGTGACATTGGGCAGGTGATGGCCCTTGGCCAGCATCTGCGTGCCCAGCAGGATGCGGTGCCGGCCGCTGTGGGCGTCGTTCAGCAGTTGCTCCAATGCGCCTTTACGGCGGGTGCTGTCGCGGTCGATGCGGGCGCAGCTGTATTGCGGGAAGTGTTCGCGCAGGGCCTGTTCCACCCGTTCCGTGCCATGGCCGAGGGAGCGCAGCTCGCTGCCGTTGCAGGCGGGACAGTGTTCGATCATGGGCTGCTCCGCGCCGCAATGGTGGCAGCGCAGGCGGCGCTGGCCGTGGTGATAGGTGAGGTGGGCGTCGCAGCGGCGGCACTGCGCCACCCAGCCGCAATCGTGGCACAACAGAGTGGGCGCGTAACCGCGTCGGTTGAGGAACAGCAGCACCTGATTGCCTTGCTCGAGGTGCCGGTCCATGGCCTGGAGCAATTGCGGTGAGAGATTGCCCGCCAACTTTTGATGGCGCATGTCCACGGTGCGCATCCGCGGCGCCTTGGCGTCGCCGGCCCGCGCCGGGAGGGCCAGGCGCTGATAGCGGTCGCGTTCCACGTTGTACAGGGTCTCGAGGGACGGGGTGGCGGAACCGAGCACGATGGGGACGCCCAGTTGCCGCGCCCGCCACACCGCCACGTCGCGGGCGTGATAACGAAAGCCCTCCTGTTGCTTGAAGGACAGGTCATGCTCTTCGTCGATGATGATGATCCCGGGATTTTTCAGGGGGGTGAATACCGCGGAGCGGGTTCCGATGACGATGGGCGCCTGGCCGTTGCGCGCCAGCAGCCAGGCCTGAAGGCGCTCCCGGTCCGTGAGTCCGGAGTGCATCACCGCCAGGGCGTGGCCGAGGCGATCGGCAAAGCGCTGTACCAGTTGCGGCGTGAGTCCGATCTCCGGCACCAGCACCAGGGCCTGGCGGCCCGCGGCGACGGTCTGGCGGATGAGTTCGAGATAGACCTCGGTCTTGCCGCTGCCGGTGATGCCGTCCAATAAAAAACTTGCGAAGTGACCGAGTGTCGCACTTACGGCGGTGACGGCGTCATGTTGCGCGGCATTGAGGCGGATGTCGGGCAGTTCGCGGGCCAATGACGCAGCAACGCTGAGCTCATGCGCATGGCATTCCACCCAGCCTTTATCCACTAAGGCGCGCATGGCATTACGCCACTCGCCTTCGTTCAATTGCTCCCCGGATAAACCTTCGGGCGCGAATTGCAGGCGGTGCAGCAACGCCGCCTGGCGCGGTGCCCGTTTCAGTGCGGCGGGCATAATGTCCCGCCCCGCGGCGGTGACTCGCCACACGCGCAGCTTGGGCAATTGAGCCGGCTGACCGCTGCGCAAGGCGCTGGGCAGCAGCGCGGCGATCACTTCACCGAGGGGATGATGGTAATAGCGGCTGGCCCAGGCGCTCAGTTCGAGAAGATCGTTGGCCAGCAAGGGCTCCCGGTCGAGCAATGACAGGGCGGGACGCAGGCGTTGCGAGGCGATGCGGCTCTGGCCGCTGGCTTGAATCAATACGCCGACGGTCTTGCGTTTGCCGAAGGGGACCTGCACGCGGATACCGGGTTGCAGGGCCTCGTGGGAACAATGTGGTGGCGCTAAATAATCGAGGCTGCCGTGGAGGGGACTGGGTACCGCGACTTGGAGAATGGGGGTTCGATCCATGGCGCTACTCTAGCATCTAACAGTTTTGTCTGGCGTCTCGTCGGTCACAGGCTATTAGGCGACGGCATTAAACCCAAAGTTGACCAAAACCGGCTAACTTATTACCCAAAAAGAGGTTTGCTCATTATCCACAAAATCTGTGGATAACTCTGTGGAACAAATGGGATCAAGCGGCGCTAGGGCCCGTCATTATTGGTAACGTGACAAATTGATGACATTTTGACCCGGCTATCTAATTTATAAATATCAAGTAGTTAATTATCATCGCCCGGCGATGGCAGGGGTGGCTTGACGCAGATGGGGGCACTTATGGAAGGGGTCGGACGATTGTGAATAAAGCGTATTTCACGGGTTGCTTTTCACGGCCGAGTATGAGTATGGCGACCGCTAGCTGCCCTATCTATATATAGGGTTGAAATGGCGCGCGGGGGTCTAGAACGGACGTACCACCACGAGGATTACCACCCCGATCAGGATCAGCACCGGGATCTCGTTGAACCAGCGGTAAAAGACATGGCTGCGCCGGTTGCGGTCATGTTTGAAGTCGGCGAGCAATTTCCCGCAGTAGCCATGGTAGACGATGAGCAGCGCCACCAGCAGCAGCTTGGCGTGCAGCCAGCCGCTGTGGGAGTAGGCCTCCCAGGCATAATCCATGAGCATCCATACGCCGAGGCCCACGGTGAGCACCGCGCCGGGTGTCATGATGCCGAAGAACAGCTTGCGCTCCATGATCTTGAAACGCTCTTTGCTGATCGCATCGTCCGACATGGCGTGATAGACGAACAGCCGCGGCAGATAGAACAGGCCGGCGAACCAGGTCACCATGAAGATGACGTGAAAGGCTTTGACCCAGGGCATGATGCTTCCTTCTTAGCGTGAATTGCGCAGACCGCGATTATACGCCCTGCGTCGGCGTGGTGTTGGGGTGATACCGGTAGGTCGCTTCGATATCCTGTCGGGTCAATATCCCATAAGTGCGGGTGATCATCGGCGCGATGGTCTGCGTCACGCACAAGGCCTCGGCATGGGAGCGGTCGAGGGCCTCCAGGGCCTCCTGCAGAGTGGCGCGGAGATCGATAGGCGCCAAGAGCAGTCGCGTCCCCGGGATGGTGAGCAGGTCGATCTCATCGGTTTCTTCCGCGGGGAGCTGGTGAAGATGGCGGGCGAGTTCGGAGCCGGGCATCAACAGCGGTTGTTGCGGGTCTTGAATGATCAGCCACTGGGGATTCTCACGCAGGATGTCTTGCGCCTCTACTTTGCTGAGCGCTGCCTGACACTCCACGAAGCGGGTATTCATAGTGCTGGCCACGCCGATGTTGCGCAGCGATTGCATCACCGGATCGCTGCGGTAGTCCAGCCCGCGGTGATGCAGCAGGCCGAGAAAGATGGATTCGCTGCGGAACAGCTTATGGCTGGTGAGGGTGGCGGCGATCACCGCCAGCATCCCCGGCAGGATAATGGCGGGGGAATCGGTGAGTTCCAGGATGGCCATCAAGGCCGCCAGGGGCGCATGCAGGGCGGCGGCCATCATGGCCCCCATGCCGATGATTACATAAACAACCGGTGAGGAAATATGCTGCGGCGCGAATTGTGCGCCGAGTACGGCAAGCAAGCTGCCGCCCGCGGCGCCGATGACCAGGGTGGGACCGATCAACCCGCCGGGAAGTCCCAGGCCGATGCCGATGGTGGTGGCCAGTAGCTTGAAGGCCAGCACCATCAGCAACGCGCCGAGAGTCAGCTCTCCCAGCATGGTGCCGTTGACGGTGTCGTAACCGATACCCATGATCGCCGGGGCGACGATGGCGCACAAGCCGGTGAGCACGCCGGCGATGGTGAGGCGCAACCAGATCGGCAGCGGCGCGGCGGTGTGCGCGAAGAGGTGCAGCAGTTTGTTGAACAGCGCCGCGAGGGCGCCCATGAACACGCCCAGCAGCAGGATCAGAGGCAACTCCGCATTGCCGATGGCGGCGGGCAAATCGGGCACGGTGAAGGCGATGTCGGCGCCGTAGACGCCGTGCATCATGGTGGTGGCGGCGACCGCGGCGAGGATGATGGGCGCGAAGCCCGCCACCGTGTATTCCATCAACACCACCTCCATGGCGAAGATCACGCCGGCCAGGGGGGTGTTGAATGAGGCGGCGATGGCGGCGGCGACCCCGCAGGCCACCAGGGTGCGCAGATAGGTATGGGGCATGCGCAGCCATTGACCCAATTGCGAGCCGCAGGCGGCGCCGAGGTGGATGCCCGGCCCTTCCCGTCCGACCGAATGGCCGCAGATGATACTGAAAGCGGCGGAGATGAACTGGACGAAGGCATTGATCAGCGGCATCTGCCCTTGATGATAGGCGAGGCGTTCCATGACATGCACCACGCCGATGGAACGGCGTTCCTTCGCCAGCCACTGAAACGCCAGGCCGATGACCAGTGCGCCCAGCGCGGGCAGGGCGAAGCGCTCCAGGGCGGGGAGTGCGGCATAGTTCTCGGTATGCCCGTCGGGCAGGAAGAGGCCTTGCCCCGCGGCGATGGTTTCACGAAACAGGATGATGACCAGTCCCGCCAGGATTCCCGTCAGGCTCCCCAGGATGCTGAGGGGAAGCAGGGCGTCACCGCGCGCCAGGTAGAGGCGCAATCTGCCCGTCTTGAGGCGCCAGGATTCCTTGAGTCGTGATAAGCGGTCTGTCGGTTGCGCAGTCTTGGCCATGATGGGTGCTGTGCTGTGCGGCTTGGCGTTGGCGTTTCGGGTTTCGGGTTTCGGGTTTCGGGTTTCGGGTTTCGGGTTTCGGGTTTCGGGTTAGTGTAGAGTAACGGCCTTGTTGCTTTTTGGGAAATGGCTTGTTGAGACATCGGACGGTGGTGGGCGATAGGGCATGGCGGTAGTGGATTCCGAATGGAGCTTGTGGGGGATGTTCCTCAGCGCCTTCGTGTCGTCCACCTTATTGCCCGGCGGCTCCGAGGCGGTGTTGCTGCTGCTTGCCAGCCAGACTCCCGCCGACAAATTGTTGCTGCTGGCGGTGGCGACCCTGGGCAATACCCTGGGCGGCATGAGTTCCTGGGGGCTGGGGCGTTTCATCGCCTGGCGTTTTCCCTTGCGGCGTTTTGCCGACAAGGAGCAGCGGGCCATCGCCCGTATCCGGCGCTGGGGCAGTCCCGCCTTGCTGTTGTCGTGGTTGCCGGTGATCGGTGATCCTCTGTGCCTCGCCGCGGGGTGGTTGCGTACCTATTGGTTGCCGTCACTATTGTTCATCGCCGCGGGCAAGGCCGCCCGTTACGCGGTGCTGCTGCTAATGACATAGCATGCCCGCGGGAATCCCCGCGGCGCGCCGTGTTACAATCAGCGGCCACGGTTTTCGTACGTTCATAAGGTTTTCCGCCCCCCGGCCACGCCCATGTCCAGTAGCACGCCAACGCGCATTCGCGAGATCCCTTACAACTACACCTCGTTCTCCGACCGCGAAATCGTCATCCGTTTTCTCGGCGAGCGCATGTGGGAATCGCTCAACGAGCTGCGCGAAAGCCGCCGCACCGGCCGCTCGGCGCAGATGCTGTTCGAGATCCTGGGCGACATGTGGGTGGTGACCCGTAATCCCTACATCCAGGACGACCTGTTGGAGAATCCCCAGCGCCTTACCTCGCTGTCCGCCACGCTCCATCAGCGCCTCGATCAGATCGTGGACCGCGCCGAGGCCAATCCGACGGCCCTGCAATTGGCCAATCGCGCACGGGAGGCGGTGCGCGGCTTCGAGGGCTGGTTCGTCGAACAGCGCAGTCTGCGGCAAAGGGCCCTGCGCCGCTTCGCCAAGGTGACGCGGCGCGACAATATCTGCTTCGACGGCTACGCCCGGGTTTCCCACGTCACCGACGCCACCGACTGGCGTGTGGAGTTTCCTTTCGTGGTGCTCAATCCGGACAGCGAGAAAGAAGTGGCGCAGCTGGTGGCGGCCTGCATCGAACTGGGCCTGACCATCATCCCCCGCGGCGGCGGCACCGGCTATACCGGCAGCGCCGTGCCCCTGCACGCCGACACCGCGGTGATCAACACCGAGAAGCTGGAAGGTTTAGGTAAAGTCGAGCGGCGCCAGTTGCCCGGTGTGACCGAGCCGGTGCCTACGGTGCGTACCGAGTGCGGTGTGGTCACCAAGCGGGTGGCGGAGCAGGCGGAGGCCAATGGCCTGGTATTCGCCGTGGATCCCACCTCCATGGACGCCTCCACCATCGGCGGCAACATCGCCATGAATGCCGGTGGCAAGAAGGCTGTGCTATGGGGCACCACCGTGGACAATCTCGCCTCGTGGCGCATGGTGACACCCGATGCGCAGTGGCTGGAGGTGGAACGCCTCAATCACAACCTGGGCAAAATACACGAACAGGAGGCCGTAGAATTCCGTCTCAGCCGTTTTCGGCCCGACGGCAGAACCCGCATCGGCGAACCGGAGATATTGCGCCTGCCGGGACGGTTGTTCCGCAAGGCGGGTCTGGGCAAGGACGTCACCGATAAATTCCTCGGCGGCCTGCCCGGCGTGCAGAAGGAAGGGTGCGACGGTTTGATCACCTCGGCGGTGTTCGTGCTGCACCGCATGCCCAGTCAGACCCGCACCGTGTGTCTGGAATTCTTCGGCAACGACCTGCGCCGCGCGGTGTCCGCCATCGTCGAGATCAAGAACACCCTCGATGCCAACCCGGATGCGCTGCTGTCCGGCATGGAGCACCTGGACGAGCGCTATCTGCGCGCGGTGAAATACAGCACCAAGGCGCCGCGCCGCGACCGTCCCAAGATGGTGCTGCTCATCGACGTCTCCGGCGACGACGATCACGCCGTGGCCGAGGCGGCCTCGCAAGTGGTGCGCCTGGCCAATGCCCGCGAGGCGGAGGGTTTCGTGGCGGTGAGCCCCGAGGCGCGCCGCCGTTTCTGGGTGGACCGCGCCCGCACCGCCGCCATCGCCGCCCATACCAATGCCTTCAAGATCAATGAAGACGTGGTGATCCCCCTGGACCGGCTCGCCGATTACAGCGTGGGCATCGAGCGCATCAACATCGAGCAGTCCATCGCCAACAAGCTGCGGATGCTGGATGAAGTAGAGGCGTATCTGGCGGGGGATCTGGCGGAGGCGCGGCAAATGGCGGAATACGAGGCCAGCGCCGAGGACAGCGCCATCATCGCCGCCAAACAGCAGGCGGCGTGCAGGCATATCGCCGCGGTGCGCGGGCGCTGGTCCACGTTCCTGTCATGTCTGGACGAGCCCGCCGTGCGCTATGACGCGCTGCTCGACAATCAACTGCGTGAGGCGCTGTCGCCCGGCGATACCCTGTTGTCGTTGTTGCTGCGCCGCGCCCTGCGGGTATCCTATCGACGCGAGATGGAACACCCCCTCAAGGAGATCTTCGCCGGCCAGGCCTTCGAGGGCGTGCGGGCGCGCCTCGACAGCATCCACGCCGCGATCCGTTCCAGCCGGCTGTTCGCGGCCCTGCACATGCATGCCGGCGACGGCAACGTCCACACCAACATCCCGGTCAACTCCAACGATTACCAGATGCTGCAGGAGGCGGAACGGGTGGTGGACCGGGTGATGGCCCTGGCCCAATCATTGGATGGGGTGATCTCCGGCGAGCACGGCATCGGCATTACCAAGATTCAATATCTGGCGCCGGAGAGCATCGCCGCCTTCGCCGATTACAAGCGCAAGGTGGATCCCGAGGGCCGCTTCAATCGCGGAAAATTGCTGGCCGGCGCCGGTCTCGCCAATGCCTACACCCCCTCCCTGCGCCTGGTGCAGCAGGAGGCATTATTGCTGGAAGACAGCGAACTCGGCGCTCTCAACGACGATGTCCGCCACTGCCTGCGCTGCGGCAAGTGCAAGCCGGCGTGCAATACCCATATTCCCCGCGCCAACCTGCTCTATTCGCCGCGCAACAAGATCCTCGCCACCGGTTTGATGATCGAGGCCTTCCTTTACGAGGAGCAGACCCGGCGCGGCATCTCCATTCGCCACTTCGACGAGATGAACGACGTGGCGGACCACTGTACCGTGTGTCACAAGTGCCTCACCCCCTGCCCGGTGGACATCGACTTCGGCGACGTCTCGGTGCGCATGCGCAAGATTCTCAAGGACCGCGGCCGGCGCCAAGCCAACCTGGGGACCTGGGCCTCCATGACGTTTCTCAACGTCACCGATCCCGCCACCATCAAGCTGATGCGCAAGACCCTCATCGGCTGGGGCTACGCCGCGCAGCGCGGCGCCCACGGCGTGGCCAAGAGTCTGCACCTGTTGGGGGAAAAGGAATTACCCGCCGCCACCACCGGCGGGTCGACGCTGCGGACGCAGGTGATCCAGTTCATGAAAAGGCCCCTCCCCAATAAGCTGCCGACCCAGACCATGCGCGCCCTGCTGGGGGTGGAGGACAGCAAGACCATCCCGCTGTTGCGCGACCCCGCCAAGCTTACGGAAGAAAGCGATGCGGTGTTTTACTTTCCGGGCTGCGGCTCGGAGCGGCTGTTCAGCCAGATCGGCCTCGCCACCCTGGCTGCGCTGTATGAAATCGGCACCCAGACCGTGTTGCCGCCGGGTTATCTGTGCTGCGGCTATCCCCAGACCTCCGGCGGCGATGCGGCCAAGGGCCAGCAGATCACTACCGAGAATCGGGTGCTGTTCCATCGCGTCGCCAATGCCCTCAACTATCTCGACATCAAGACCGTGATCGTGTCCTGCGGCACCTGCATGGACCAGCTGTTGAAATACGAATTCCAGCAGATCTTCCCCGGCTGCCGCCTGCTGGATATCCACGAATATCTGATGGAGAAGGGCGTCAGCCTGGAGGGGGTGGGCGGCGTGCGTTATCTCTATCACGATCCCTGCCATACGCCAATGAAGACCCACAACCCGGTTGGCGTGGCCTCAAAGCTGTTGGGCGGCGCCGAAGTGCAACTCTCCGACCGCTGCTGCGGCGAGGCCGGTACCTTCGCCGTGACCCGTCCCGACATCGCCAGTCAGGTACGCTTTCGCAAGGAAGAAGAACTGAAAAAAGGCATCGAGCAATTCACCGGCCGGCCCATGGCCCAGGACGGCAACATCAAACTGCTCACCTCCTGTCCCGCCTGCCAGCAGGGCCTGTCCCGATACCGCGACGAGACCGGCCTGGACACCGACTACATCGTGGTGGAGCTGGCCAACAAATGGCTGGGGGCGGGCTGGCAGGAGCGTTTTGTGGAAGGCGCCCGGCAGGGCGGTATCGAGCGGGTATTGCTATAGGTCGAATCTTCTAGGAGCCTGTCGGCCTTAATCCATAGTGGCGCGGTTTCGGATCAGGTACCATGACCTGGCCGTCCTTACCATGGGAGGCGCGCAGCGCTATGCGTATCCACCTTCGGGAGAGAATCCTGAATCCCAAAACCAAGCCATGGCCGATGGCCGTGTTGTTGTCCCTTTGCGTACTGCCTTGGCCGTCCTTTGCCGCCCTGGGAGGCGATGTGGCATCGTTGCAGGCCGATCAGGTGGAAATGAACGCCACTCAGGAAATCACCGCTGCCGCCGCGTACCAGGTATACGAACTGCAAACGGACACGGGAGTGGTAGTCCGGGAATATCTCTCAACGGCGGGCGTGGTGTTCGCCGTCGCCTGGGAGGGACCGGTGTTGCCCAACCTGCGGCAACTGCTGGGCGATTACTTCACGCAATATACCGAAGCCGCTCAGTCCTGGCGCGGCGGTCACGGTCATATGGTCATCCGCCAAGACGACCTGGTGGTGGAATCGAGCGGGCGTATGCGGGCATTCTTCGGGCGGGCCTACCTGCCGCAAGAGATGCCGCAGGGCGTCGCCGAGTCCGACATTCAATGAGGCCTTCCATGTCGTGCAAGATGGTGATTGGCGCCTGGGTGCTGGCGGCGTTGCTCACCGCCTGCGGCGGCGGCGGGGGAGGCAGTGGGGGAGGCGGCGGTGCCTCGGCCCCCGGTGGTGGCGGCAGCGGTAATCCCCCTGCCACCCCGGCGGCGAATGTCCAGTCCATCACCGTCGAGGAAGGGCCGGCCAACTTCGTCAACGCCCTGTTCACCAGCGTAACCCTATGCATCCCGGGCACCACCACCTGCCAAACCGTGGATCACGTCTTGGTCGATAGCGGGTCGAGCGGCTTGCGGATCGTCTCGGAGGCGCTAAATGACAACATGGTTCTGCCCACCGAGATGGATTCCGGAAAAGAGGTCGTGGAATGTACCCAGTTCGCCGACGGTTTTACCTGGGGGCCGGTGAAGATTGCCGACATAAGGATCTCCGGCGAACGGGCCGCGGCGGTGCCCATCCAGGTGATCGGCGATCCGGACTATCCCGTCATCCCCAACAACTGTACCAATACCGGCCCCCCCGAGAACACGGTGGAGACCTTCGGCGGCAACGGGCTGCTGGGGGTGGGCCTGTTCAAGCAGGACTGCGGCACTTCCTGCCTTAGCAACGGAAACGCTTTTTATTATGCCTGCCCTTGCCAGTTGGGCAGCACCAGTACCGCATTAGCCCTGGACCTGCAGGTGCAGAATCCGGTGGCCATATTTGATAACGACAACAATGGCGTTCTTATCCAGTTGCCGTCCGTTCCGGACGAGGGCGCCGTGAGTGTGAGCGGATCATTGGTATTCGGCATCGGCACTCAAACCAACAACGGTCTGGGATCGACCGAGGTCTACACGGTGAAGCCGAACACCGGGACGTTTTTCACCACCTATAAAGGCCAGGTCTATACACAGAGCGTGCTGGACAGCGGTTCGGCGGTCAATTTCTTCGCCGATGCCGGCATCCATATCTGCAATCAGCCTCAGGACGTGGCCAGCGGTTTCTATTGTCCCGACACCACGCTGGACCTCAGCGCCGACGTGGCGGGTAAGAACGGCGTCATCGCCAGGTTTAACTTCCAGGTGGCCAATGCCCATGACCTGTTTACCAACAATCCGAGCCATTGGGCATTCAAAAACCTGGCGGCGCCGGATATTGTTTCCAGTCGATTTATTTGGGGTTTACCCACCTTCATGGGCCGCAACGTGTTTATCGCCATTGAGGGGCAGAATACCCCGGGCGGTGCGGGGCCCTATTTCGCCTTTTGAGGGAGCGCCGACAGCTCAGCGGCGGAACAGCCAGAACAGGATAGTAAGGACCAGGCTGATGATGATGGAGGTGGCGAGGGGGAAATAGAAGCGGAAGTTTTCCTTTTCCACCACGATGTCGCCGGGCAGGCGCCCCAGCCCCGACTTCTGAAGCAGGGGCCACAGCAGGCCCACCAATACCAAAACCACACCGATTGTGATTAGAAGTTGTGACATGGGCGATTTCATACTCGTTTCGACCGTCCTGCCCTCGCCTTGTTCCGGTGGCGTGCCGCCGATATCAGGTAAGGGTGCGCGCGCCCTGCGGGGTGCCGAGGATCAGCACATCGGCGGGGCGCAAAGCGAAGATGCCATTGGTGACCACGCCGGGGATGTTGTTGAGTTCGGCCTCGAGCTTGACCGCGTCGGTGATCTTGAAGTTGCGCACATCTATAATCACATTCCCGTTGTCGGTGGTGAAGTCCTGACGCAGCGCCGGCTGTCCGCCCATCTTGACCACCTGCCGCGCCACATAGCTGCGCGCCATGGGGATGACCTCGATGGGTAGCGGAAACGCGCCCAGGACACCCACCAGCTTGGATTCGTCGGCGATGCACACGAACTTCTTGGCCACCGCCGCCACGATCTTCTCACGGGTCAGGGCGCCGCCGCCGCCCTTGATGAGTTGCAGATATTCATTGGCCTCGTCGGCGCCGTCCACGTAGAGGGCCATGTCGTCCACGCTGTTGAGATCCAGCACCGGGATGCCGTGCCCCTTGAGGCGCTCGGCGGAGGCCTCGGAGCTGGCCACCGTGCCCTCGATCTTGTGTTTGATTCCCGCCAGGGCATCGATGAAGAAGTTGGCGGTGGAGCCGGTGCCGATGCCGACGATGGTGCCGACCTGCACATGATCCAGCGCCGCTTCCGCCGCCGCCTTTTTGAGGGTGTCCTGAGACATGATGGTTCTCCGAAGTGTCTTTTGATTGAGAACGATCATACCCGATCTTTCCCGGCAAAGTCATGACACCGACGGTCCGCTCCCTAGGCAGTAATGGGCGAAGCTGCTAATGTAGGCAAATAGTGGAATTCCCCGCAGTTTGTCGCGAGGGCAAGACCAAGGGGGGTTTCAGGGGGAGGTCATAGTTTCGAGTTACGGGTTTAAAGTTTCGAGTTATAACTCCAAACCCGAAACTCGAAACTCCAAACTAGCTTTCCCCGAGCGCGCAGCCGGAACAATTCGATGCCGAAGAAATATTTGGAAAAAATCCTCAAGGCGCGGGTCTATGACGTGGCTATAGAGACGCCGCTGGACGGTATGCGCTCTTTGTCGGAGCGTCTGGGCAATACAGTGTGGTTGAAGCGCGAAGACCTGCAGCCGGTGTTCTCCTTCAAGCTGCGCGGCGCCTATAACAAGATCATCAGTCTCGACGCCGAGCAGCGCGCCCGCGGCGTCATCGCCGCCTCGGCGGGCAACCATGCCCAGGGCGTGGCCCTGGCCGCGCATCGCCTGGGGATACAGTCCGTCATCGTCATGCCGCGCACCACGCCGGACATCAAGGTGCAGTCGGTGCGCAAGCTGGGCGCCAAGGTGGTTTTACACGGCGATACCTACGACGAGGCCTATGAACGCGCCATCAAGCAGGCCGAGGAAAAGGGCCTGGTATTCATCCATCCCTACGACGACCCGGATGTCATCGCCGGTCAAGGTACGGTGGCCATGGAGATATTGCGTCAGCACGAAGCGCCGCCTCACGCCATCTTCGTACCGGTGGGCGGCGGTGGGCTGATCGCGGGCGTGGCCAGTTACGTCAAATCCCTCTACCCCAAGGTGAAGGTGATCGGCGTGGAGCCGGATGACGCGCCCTGTATGTATCGTGCCCTGGAGCGCGGCAAGCGGGTGGTGTTGGATCAGGTGGGGATCTTCGCCGACGGGGTGGCGGTACGCCAGGTAGGCAAGGAACCGTTCCGCGTTGCGCGGCAATGCGTGGACGAGGTGATCCTGGTCGGCACCGACGAGATCTGCGCCGCCATCAAGGACATCTTCGACGACACCCGCTCCATCGCCGAACCGGCGGGGGCCCTGGGCGTGGCGGGCATGAAGCGCTACGTGGAGCGGACCGGGATCGGCGGCGAACAGCTGGTGGCCATCGACAGCGGCGCCAATATGAACTTCGATCGCCTGCGTCACGTCGCGGAACGCGCCGAACTGGGCGAGCGCAACGAGGCGATCCTGGCGGTGACCATCCCCGAGCGTCCCGGCAGCTTTCGCGCCTTTTGCGAGGCCCTCGGCGCGCGCTCCATCACCGAGTTCAACTACCGATATTCCGATTTGGCCGACGCCCATGTGTTCGCCGGCATCCAATTGCGGGGAGGGGAGGCGGAGCGGCAGGAGATCGTGGCGCGCCTCCATGCCGACGGCTACCCGGTCATGGACCTCACCGACAATGAGACCGCCAAGTTGCACGTGCGGCACATGGTGGGGGGGCGCGCCACCGGCGCCGAGCATGAAGTGATCTATCGCTTTGAGTTCCCCGAGCGGCCGGGGGCCTTGTTGCGTTTTCTGACCAGTATGGGCCAGCGTTGGAACATCAGCTTGTTTCACTACCGCAACCACGGCGCCGCCTATGGAAGGGTGTTGGTGGGGATGCAGGTGCCGCCTGGTGACCGGCAGCGTCTCGAGAAATTTCTGGATGAGCTGGGCTATCCCTACGAGGAAGAAACCGCCAATCCCGCCTACGCCTTATTTCTGCGTTAGCCCTTTTGCGTCGGGCCGGCGCTTGCCGATTTTTATTTAAAAAACAAATACTTTATTAGGGTTCCGGATACACGAAGGGCCTGCTTTTGGCAGGCCCTTCGTACAAGTACTACAGTACCGGAAAGACTACTTCTTCCGGCGAGCGGCCTTCTTCTTAGCAGTGGCCTTCTTCTTAGCCTTCTTCTTAGAAGTGGCCTTCTTCTTGGCCTTCTTCTTAGCAGTGGCTTTTTTCTTGGAAGCAGCTTTCTTCTTCGTGGCTGCTTTCTTCTTCGATACCACCTTCTTCTTGGTGGCCGACTTCTTCTTTGAAGTCGCTTTCTTCTTTGTGGCTTTCTTAGTTGCCATTTCATTTCCTCCATTGTGAACGTAGTGTTCGCTAATAAGTATAAACAACTTCTTTAAAAATCAAAGAGTGTTTACCTTCTCGAGAACACTATCGAACAATGTTGTACATTTCTTTAGCCCAAAATGGAAGTTTTTTTTTCATGTCCTCGGCGGGCTCGTGGGGCGATATGAGATGCTGCGATTGGCCTTGATGATGCGATCTCCCCATGACCTTAGTGTGGCGAGTAACGGTTTTATACTATACGTATGCATTTTCCGCATCTCGCGAAATAATGAGTGAAAGAGCGACAGACGTAAAAACGGGCTACACCGGGTGCCGATTTTGACCCTGAAAAATTTATTCGAGATTCAGGATGAATTCCCAGTGATCGGGGGTGACGGGCATGATCGAGAGGCGATTGCCCCGTCTCAGCAGCGGCAGGGATGCCAGCTCGGGATAGGCCTTCAATTCCTGAAGAGTGATGCAGCGGCGGGTCTTGCGCCGATAGCGAACGTCCACCATGTACCAGCGCGGCTGCGCCGGCGTACTCTTGCTATCGTAGTAAGGGCTCTTCGGGTTCCATGCGCTGTCGTCGGGGTAGGCCTCGCGCACGATTTCCATGATGCCGACGATGCCGGGCTCTTTGCAGTTTGAATGGTAAAAAAAGGCCTGATCGCCCTTTCTCATCTGGTCGCGCATCATATTGCGCGCCTGATAATTGCGTACCCCGTCCCAGTGCTCGGTTTGGCGGGGCCGCTTTCTCAGGTCGTCGATGCCGAAGACATCCGGCTCCGATTTCATCAGCCAGAAATTCATATTGGGGTTCCTACTTGAAGTGCTTGGTTTCAGGGCCGTTTGTTGTAAAAAAGATACACATGCCGGTCGGTGGCGACGCCGTCCAGCGGGACATCCCAGGCTTCGGTAGACAGGGCGGTGGTGCGCTGCAAGTCATGGGCGACACCCAGCAGGCGCGGTTTTCGCCAAGCGCGGCGGTGGCGGAGGAACGACAGGGTGCGATCGTAAAAACCGCCGCCCATCCCCAGGCGGTTGCCCTGGTCGTCGAAGGCCACCAGCGGCGCAAGCACCAGGTCGAGCACTCGCGCGCTGACTAGCGGGATGCCGGGGCGCGCCGGTTCAGGAATGCCGAAACGATTCAGGGCCAGCGGATCGCCTTTGGCATAGGGCGCGAACAACAAGCTTTGCCCCGGTGTGATGACCGGGAGATAACACATCTTGCCCATGTTCCACGCCTTTTGCAGCAGGATGGCCGGGTCCAATTCCCCGTCGTTGGCGAGATAGAAGGCGATATGGCGGCTGCGGCGGAACAAGCTGCTGTGCGAGAGTATCCTCGCCAAGCGTTTTGACGCCTCACGCTGTTCCGCGATGCCGAGGCCTTGCCGCCGGGTACGCATCTCATTGCGCAATGCGGGACGGCTTGCCGGCGGGTGCGCCGTTTTAGGGGATGAGGTCGCGCTGGGGTGGGGTGGCTTGTTTTTCATTCTGCAGAAGTCCCCGGAGTTAGAACCTATCTCATAATATCCCACGGCCGCGACCGAAGGCGATTTTGATCCAGGGCGCGGCGCGGCGAGCGTGGTGTAGCCAACGCTACATGAGCGAGCCGCAACAAAGCCATGGGGCAAAATCGCCCGGTCCTGAGGGTCTTTGGACACCTATTTATGTCCCCGCGTTGTCGCCGGAAAACGGCGCCTGCAAGGCGCGAGGAGTGCAGTTTGGTATATCCAAATAAGCGACGAGCAACACAGCAGGCGCCGTTTTCCGGCACAACCCGCAGGGACGCGGCGCAGAGGGCGCCCGCCGTTGTTGCGGCATTCAAATTTTGAATGAACAACTCAAAGAGGAAAATCTGCGCATGGGAGCCGAGTTGGATGTCGCCCGTCGTTTGCAGACCATGATTCTGCCGAAGCCTGAAGAATTGCAGAGCATTGAAGAGTTGGATATTGACGGCTATATGCTGCCGGCCGAAGAAGTTGGCGGCGATTATTACGACGTTCTGATCCAGAATGACCACATTCATATCGGCATCGGCGATGTCACCGGTCACGGCCTGGAAAGCGGGGTCTTGATGCTGATGACGCAAACCGCCGTTCGCACCCTGATCGATCATGGCGAAACCGACCCAAAAATATTTTTGAACACGTTAAAT
>CAZOTG010000012.1:0-758 GCA_964582585.1 uncultured Chromatiaceae bacterium
CATGATGAGGTTGCCCGCCTCGCGCCCCTCCTTGACGTACACCTTGGCCATGCGCACGCCGGTTTCATACATGACTTGGATGCGTTGCCTGAATTCATCTACGCGTTCTTTCAGAACCGGCAGGGCGGTTTCCAACTGATCCAGGCTGGCCTGCGCCGCGGTCAATTCCTTCGCCGCTTCGGAGTAGCCGCCGGGATCCGCCGTCGCCCCTACGTCGGTAAGAAACTGCTGAATCTCGACGATATGGAAGCGGGCATCCGCCATGGCGCGCATGGCATCCGCCGTGCGCTGCTGTCCCTGCGTTTTTTCCATCAGGCCGTTGGACTTTATCCACGATATCGCTATGAAGATCGCCAATGCTACGGTCACCACGACCATTACTGCGCGCATCAGGGTCTTGATGCTCATGTCCTTCATCATCAACGCGTTCATCGACATTCCTTTTTAGAATAATTTCCAGATATTGTTCTTAGCGCCCCAGGTACAGTTCGCCACCCTTCATTTGGAAAATTAGGGATCGCTCATATATTCGGCATGGAAATTTTGTTCTTTAGGCGGGAAAATAATGCCCTAGGCGCGCTTTATTATTAGTTATTGATTTATAAATCATAAAAGAATTATCTAGCTCCCCTGAGCTTTGTGTGACTGCTCCTCGCCGCGTAATGCCGCGCTGGGCGCGATATGAATCTCCACGCGGCGGTTGCGGGCGCGTCCCGCGGCGCTGTCGTTGGTGGCCACCGGGCGCTCGAAACCCAGGC
>CAZOTG010000012.1:768-16717 GCA_964582585.1 uncultured Chromatiaceae bacterium
AGGCCCATGATACGAAGCTGCTCGCGAGGGACCCCGGCGTCGACAAGAAAGTCGGCCACCGCCTTGGCGCGGCGTTCCGAGAGTCGGATGTTGTAGGCGACGGGACCGATGTTGTCGGTATGACCGGTGACGGTCAGCAGGGTCTTAGGATACTTCACGAACACCGCCGCCATTTTTCGCAACGGTTCGTGGGAGCTGCTCGTAAGATCGGCGCTGTTGAAATCGAACAGCAGCTTGTTGCTCAGCGTAGTGACGATGCCGTCGTCGATCCGCTGGGTCGCCGCCAACGGCGCCAGTTCCCGGGCCTCGCTGTCCATGTATTGCGTGACCACATTTCCCACCGCCGCGCCGGACATGCCGCCGATGACGGCCCGCCAAGGACCGGTGGTTGGAACATTCTGCCGGGCATGATCACTGGCACATCCCGCCAGAAACGCGCCGCACAAACAACAAATACCCATTTGCCGAAGGGTGCGGGCAAGAAAGGGGGCGGGCTCGCCACCGCCGCAGACGGATCGGCCTATTGCCTGCACCATGCAGGACAAAATGATGCGGGCAGTAATGACCACCCGCGAACGACTTTAAAGATCCTTGGAGTGGGACGCCAGGTAACTGGCCACGCCTTCCGCGCTGGCCTTCATCCCGGTCTCACCCTTGTGCCAACCGGCGGGGCATACCTCGCCGTTTTCCTCGAAGAACTGCAGGGCATCCACCATGCGCAGCATCTCGTCCACTTCGCGGCCCAGGGGCAGATTGTTCACCACCTCATGCTGCACGATGCCGTCGCGGTCGATGAGGAACGAACCGCGCAGGGCCACGCCGTCCGGATGCTCGATCCCGTAGGCGCGGGTGATCTCGTGCTTCACGTCCGCCACCAGCGGGAAACTCACCTGGCCGATCCCCCCCTTGTCCACCGGGGTGTTGCGCCATGCAAAATGGGTAAACTGAGAATCGATGGACACCCCCACCAGTTCCACGCCGCGCTCGCGGAACATCACCGCGCGGTTGTGATGGGCGATGATCTCGGTGGGACACACGAAGGTGAAATCCAGGCGCCAGAAAAACATTACCACGTACTTACCCCGCAAATCCGAAAGCTAGAAGGCTTCATTGATGCTGCCGTCGGGCATCACGGCGGGCGCGACAAAATCCGGCGCCTGTTTGGCTACGAGTACGGCCATGGCATACCTCCTATACTGATTAAAACATCATCTCCCCGAGGCAGTTTACCCTACGCAGTTTCGGCTGCGCTTGCAAGCCGCCCCAAGCCTCATTCCACACCCAACCATGCGGTCCGCTGCGCCCGTACCGCGCCGTCGATGTCGTCCAGCAGGCTCAGCACGCAGGTGTCCGACGGGGGCGCCAGCAAATTCACGGTGAAAGTCAGTAACTCGTCGCGACGGAAGGCATGCACCGTTACGGTTTCCCCCGGGCCATAGGCCGACAACAAGGATTCGAGGTTGGCGCGCGTCGCCCGCAAGTGATCCACCGCCACGATGCTGTCACCCGCCGCCAGGCCCGCCTGCTGCGCCGCGCCGCCGTCATAGACATGGGTGAGCTTGGCCTGTACGCCGTCTTCCATTAAGCGCACGCCCAACACCACGCGTTGCGCCGGTTGTTCCGAGGGTGACTTGGCGCGATGCCCGCCCCGGTCCTTCGCCGATTGCGCGGGACGCAACTCAAATTTGATGCCGAATTGGGGAAGCAACTCCGCCAGCGGCGGGTCTTGTACGCCGCGTATCACCGAATCAAAAAAACCCGTCAGGTTCAATCCGGACACCTCCGCCGCCAGCTGCTCCACACCGTCTTCCGGCACGCCCTCGCCGGTCATACCGTAACGCCTCCACAATTCACGCATGACATCATCCAGTGAGCGGGCGTTTTGGGTATCTCGCCGAATCAATAAATCCAGGGCCAAGGCCGTCAAGGCCCCTTTGGCGTAATAGCTGACGATGGCATTGGGCGCGTTTTCATCCGGCTTGTAAAACTTTATCCAGGCATCGAAGCTGGACTCCACCAGGGATTGCTTGAAACGCCCGCGGCTGCGCCACACCCGCGTGATGGTTTGGGCCAGCAATTCCAGAAAACTCTCCATGGTGATCAGACCGCTGCGCACCAGCATCAGGTTCTGGTAATAACTGGTGATCCCTTCGAAGGCCCACAGCAAACGGGTGTAGGTTTCCCCGGCAAGATCATAGGGCGTGAACGCCGCGGGCTTGATGCGTTTGACGTTCCAGACATGAAAATACTCATGACTGCACAGGCCGAGGAAGGTGCGGTACTTCTCGTTCACTTCCCGCTGATCGACGCGCGGCAGATCATCACGGCTGCACAGCAGGCTGCAGGAGGCGCGGTGCTCCAAACCGCCGTAGCCATGGCCCACCGCCGTCACCAGAAACAGGTAGCGCTCCATGGGCGGCGGTTCGCCGAAGAAGCGGATGTGTTGCTCGCACAGCAGGGCGAGGTCACGGCTCAGGCGTTCCGTGTCGCAGCGATGGCGGCCGGTGATGGCGATGTCGTGGGGATACCCGCAGGCATTAAACGTTGCCAGGGTGAACCGCCCCATCTCCACCGGATGGTCGATCAGTTCGTCGTAATCCGCGGCCCGATAACGGCCGAAGCCGAAGGGCGGGCCGTCCTCCCGCGTCATGGCGGTGGCGACGCGCCAGTCTGCGAAGGCCTCCCCCGCCGGGGGGCGAATATCCACTATGTGGGGAGCGTGCTCCCTGCCGTGGATCTTGACGAACACGCTGGTGCCGTTGAAATAACCGTGGGTGGTGTCGAGGTGGGCGGCCCGCACCGAAAAATCCCCGGCATAGACCTCATAACGCAGGGTCAGAGGGCCCGAACAGGGCTCGCACTGCCAGGTGCTCTTATCCAGTTTTTTGACATTTATCGGCAGATCGCCGCTGATGGCATCAAGTTGAACGATATTTTTCGCAAATTCGCGAATCATGTAGCTGCCCGGTATCCAGGCGGGCAGGGAAAAGCGCTGGCCTGCCGGATCCGGGTCCGCCACCGTGCAAGTCACTTCAAATAGCTGGGCGCCCGGGTGTTTGGGGGTGATTTGAAACCGAATGGGCTCAACGCCGGTCATATTAAGAGAGGACTGCAATCGCTCGCGATGGATGACATGAAAGCTTACCGCGTGCAGACCCCAAGTTGAAGTCCGGCAGTACTTACCGCCAGCCTTCCGGCCATCTTTGCAGACGTCGAGAAATCACTACCCCGGCCGCTAAGCTAAGTAAGAGTTCATTGATTTCATGACGTCTCTCATATGGCCTCCGTAGTACGCAGGCCTCTACCGTGGAGGACCCGGCCATGAAACAACTCGCAACCCTCCTGTTCATCAGCACGGCGCTTTTCGCGACCCCGGCATCGGCCTTCGACAACCCGCCCATGGAAAAGGGAGCCCAGCTTTGTTACGGCTACGCCATGGTGGGCTTCGACTCGGTGATCAATTCCCGCCTGGGCGTCCCGGCGGAATATGCCTTGGGACTGGCCGAGAGAAACCCCATCACGGCGGTCGCCGATGAACGCTATTCACCCCGAGTCCTGAAGATCGTCCTGGATGCCTATATGTGGCCGGACAGTCCTCACGATTACGCCGTGGGGGTGTTTTACCAGTGCGCCAAGTTGCAAGGGACCGCGCGCGGCGCCAGCCTGGATTGGTAAACGTCCTCCCGATATCCGGCTAGGCGTCGCGCAGCGCCTCCGCTGCCTCTTTGATCAAGTCCGGCCCGCGATAGATAAAGCCGCTGTAGAGCTGCACCAGACTGGCGCCGGCCCTCACCCTGGCCACGGCGTCGGCGCCGCTCATGATGCCGCCCACGCCGATGATCGGCACATCGTTCCCCAGCACCTCGTGAAGCGCGCGCACCACCTCGGTGGCGCGCTGGGTCAAGGGCGCGCCGCTCAATCCCCCCGCCTCATTGCCGTGGGGAAGATGGGCGACCGCCTCATGCGCCAGGGTGGTATTGGTGGCGATCACCGCATCGATGCGCTGATCGCGCAGGATGGCGGCGATATCGGCCAGGGCTTCCACGGCCAGGTCCGGCGCGATCTTCACCGCCAGCGGGACATATTTTCCGTGCCGTTGCGCCAGCTGTTGTTGCTCCGCCTTCAATGCCCGCAGCAGGCCGAGCAGGGCATCGCGTTCCTGCAGTTGGCGCAGATTGGGGGTGTTGGGTGAGGAGATGTTGACCGCCACATAACCGGCATGGGGATAGACCTTGCGCAGGCCTATCAGATAGTCGTCCACCGCGCGCTCCATAGGAGTATCGAAGTTCTTGCCGATATTGATCCCAAGCACCCCGCGGTAGCGGCTGCGTTGCACATTGGCCAACAGGTAATCCACGCCGCGATTGTTGAAACCCATGCGATTGATGATGGCCTGCGCCGGCGTGAGGCGAAACAGCCGGGGCTTGGGGTTGCCGGCCTGGGGACGGGGCGTGACGGTTCCCACCTCGATGAAACCGAATCCCAGCGCGGCCAGGGCGTCGATATAGTCGCCGTTCTTGTCCAGGCCGGCGGCCAAACCCACCGGATTGGGGAATCGCAGCCCCATCACCCAGCGCGGCGCCGCCACCTGCCGCCCCCCGAGAAGATGAAGTCGCTGCGCCCCCTGCAAGGCCGCCAGGGCCAGATGGTGGGCGGCTTCCGGCTTTAGGCGGAACAGCAACTCACGGAACAGGGTATAACTGATGTTCGTCTCCTCAGCGCTCAAGTCGATGGATTACAATAACGCTATATTATGCGCTAGCCGGCATGACCGAAAGCGCCGGCTGTGCTAGGCTTTGGCGAAACGGCGGAGGGAGAATAAGACCATGCGCATCCAATTGGCCGTCATCGGCTTGCTGGCCACCCTGCTATTGGGCGGATGCAGCTACTTCGGAGGCGGCTCGAAGAAAGAGACCGCGGCGGCGCCCGCGCCCAGCTTCGACATCCTGCAGATGCAGCGCGACCAGTGGCGGCAACTCGCCGAACAGGGCGACGCCGAGGCCGAGTACCAGTTGGGCATGACCTATTGCTGCGGCTACGGCCCCGGTCATACCGATACCACGGCACGCAAGTGGCTGTGCCGTGCCGCGCTGCAAGGCCATGAACAGGCCCAATACCAACTGGGACGCATGTACGGCTACCAAATCAAAAAACGGCCCTTTTCGACGCCGTCCTACGTAGAATATGCCTATCTGTGGTACGGCCTGGCCGCCGCGCAAGGCAGTCAATTGGCCACCGGCTACCTGGCTTCCATGGAGCAATTCATGTCATCGCAGCAGATCGCCGAGGCGCGGAACTGGCAGACCCATCCCGCGGATGTCCTAGACTGCAGTTAAGCGTCCGTCACGGCGCGGGCTCCACCCCGTAGCCGGATTCGCGGATGATGTCGAGACCGCGCGCGCCTCGCAGGAACCGTAAAAATCCACGAGCGGCGGCATTGTCCTCACCATGACGCAGCAACACCGCCTGCTGGCGGAGGGGCGGATAGAGGGCATCGACGACCACGCAGTAGCTTCCCGCCCGATCCTTAGGCAAGCCCAGCACCTGTGAGCGCGCCACGAATCCCAGCTCGGCGTTGCCGGTGGCCGCGAACTGAAAGGCCTGCCCCACGCTCTCGGCCCGTAACAACTTGGGCATGATGTCCTCCCACAGCCCCCAGCTTTGCAAAGTCGCCCTGGCCGCCGCGCCATAGGGGGCGACATTCGGATTGGCGATGGCGACACGGCGATACGCCCCGCCCTTCACCGCCATTGCGCAATCGCCCCGAATGCGCGCCGGGTCCGCACTCCACACCACCAGACTACCGATGGCATAGGTAAAGCGGGTGTTCGCCGCGGCCAGACCCTCCGCCACCAGGCGCGTCGGTTCGCGCTCGCCGGCGGCGAGAAAGGCATCGAAGGGCGCGCCATGGATGATCTGGGCGTAGAGCGCGCCGGTGGAACCGCTGCTGAACTGTACGTTGTGACCGCTTTCCCGGGAAAACGCCGCCGCCAGGGCCCGCGCCGGTTCCACGAAGTTGGCAGCCACCGCCACCAAGGCCTGATCCGCAACGGCGGCCGGAGACAGCGACAATCCTGCCAGAAAAACCGCCAACCACAGGATGCCGAACCGTCGATGCGCACCCCTATTCCACGCTGGTAGTAAAGTATCCATGTTGAGATTGTTATTTTCCCGCTGCTCAAGACTTGCTAGATTGTCGACCACTGTTCCTACCGGGTCTCATACTTATGACAATTGAATTACCCGCCTTGGCCTACGCCAATGACGCTCTCGAACCCTATCTCTCCGCCGAGGCCCTGGATTTCCACTACGGCAAGCACCACCGCGCCTACGTGGACAACCTCAACAAGCTCATCGCCGGCACCGAATTTGAATCCATGGCCCTGGATGACATCGTAAAGAAGGCCTCGGGCCCCATCTTCAACAACGCCGCCCAGATATGGAATCACAATTTCTACTGGAACTGCCTCACCCCCAGCTCCTCCCCGGAACCCTTCGGCCCTATCTCCGTGCAGCTCAAAAAACACTTCGGCGGCATCGACGACTTCAGGCGTCGCTTCACCGAGTCCGCCCTGGGCAACTTCGGTTCAGGCTGGACCTGGCTGGTGAAAAAGAACGACGGCGTGCTCACCATCGAGAACACCAGCAACGCCGACACCCCGATCCTGCGCGGCGACAAGCCACTGCTCACCTGCGACGTGTGGGAGCACGCCTATTACATCGACTATCACAACGCCCGCGCCAAGTATGTCGAAAATTTCTGGAAGATAGTGGATTGGGAATTCATGACCCAGCAGCTTTATTCCTAGAGGCATACGGCGGAACGCGCTCGTGGTTCCATCACATGGCGACGATACCATCCGCCTGCGGCGGAACGCGCCAGTGGCTCCACCGCATGGCGGCGATATCATCCGCCTCCGGTGGAACGCGCTGCGCGCTTCCGCCATCTATTCATTGCAAGGCCCGCTCCGGCGGCGTGTAGGTGTAACCCAGATCATCCGCCACGTTCTGGTTGGTGATCTTGCCCAGACACACGTTCAAGCCGTCGCGCAGACCGGCGTGATCCGTTAGCGCCTGGCGATAGCCCTTTTTGGCCAGCTCCAGAACATAGGGCAAGGTGGCGTGGGTCAGGGCCCAGGTGGAGGTGTGGGCCACGGCGCCGGGCATGTTGGCCACGCAATAGTGCACCACGTCGTCCACTATATAAGTGGGATCGGAATGAGTGGTGGCGCGGGAGGTCTCGGCACAGCCGCCCTGATCGATGGCCACATCCACCAGCACCGCGCCCTGCTTCATGGTCTTGATATGGTCGCGGGTGATGAGCTTGGGCGCCTGCTTGCCGGGGATGAGCACCGCGCCCACCACCAGATCCGCCTCCTGTACCAATTCACCGATGGTGTAGCTGTCGGAATAGCGGGTCTTGAGGGCGGGGCCGAACAGGTCATCCAATATGCGCAGTCTATCCAGATTCACGTCGAGCAAGGTGACGTCCGCGCCCAGGCCCAAGGCCATGCGTGCCGCCTGGCTACCGACGATGCCGCCGCCCAGGACCACCACCCGTCCCGGCCGCACGCCGGGCACTCCGCCCAGCAGCACCCCGCGCCCACCGTGAATCATATGCAGGGCGTTGGCCCCGGCCTGGATGGCGAGCCGCCCCGCCACTTCGCTCATGGGCACCAGCAAGGGCAGATGACCCTGTTTGTCGGTGACGGTCTCATAGGCGATGGCGACCACCTTGCGCTCCACCAGGGCGCGGGTCTGCACCGGATCGGGGGCGAGATGCAGATAGGCGAACAACACCTGCCCCTCCCACAGCAAGGGAAACTCGCTGGGCTGCGGCTCCTTGACCTTGATCACCATGGGACAGGCGTAAACCGCCTCGCGGCTCACCGGCTGCGCGCCGGCGCCGCTATACATATCATCGCTGAAACCGATGGCCGCGCCCGCCCCGCTCTCGATCAGGACCTCGTGACCCGCCTCCGTCAGCGCCTTAACTCCGGAAGGTGTGGCGCCGACACGGAATTCATGGTCTTTGATCTCTTTGGGGATACCGATCTTCATAGCGCCTCCGGATGAGAAATGCAGCCTACAGAGTAATGCGCCGGCGGGGCACAGGCAATGCCGAAAGCTTTCGGCGCCCGGCCACTCCATGTCACACTATCGCAAACGGGTGAAAGGTTTTTCATGCCACTGACGCATCACGAGGAAAAACAGGCCGCCATCGAACAACTGTGCACGCTGGCCCGGCACAAGCTCCAGCCGCCGGAGGCCGAGACGGCGGTACGTTTCATCCAGAACTATTACGGTTCCGCCGCCGCCGAAGACCTGCTGGCGCGTTCCATCGAAGACCTGTACGGCGCCGCCCTGGCCCACTGGCAACTGGCGCAGCAGCGCCGCCCCGGCACGGCGGTGCTGCGGGTCTACAATCCTCATTACGAAAATCACGGCTGGCAATCCACCCATACCGTGGTGGAAATCGTCACCGACGACATGCCCTTTCTGGTGGACTCCCTGAGCCTGGAATTGCTCCGCCAGAACTACACCATCCATTTCATCCTCCACCCGCTGATGCGCGTGGTGCGCGACGGCGATGGCCATCTGCGCGATATCCTCCTCAAGGACGGCGCGGCAAAGGACGGCCTTCAAGAAGCGGTGATGCGCTTCGAGATCACCCGTCAAACCGACGAGGAGGCCCTGGCCGGCCTGCGCCAGGCGCTCACCCACGCGATAGACGACGTGCGCGCCGTGGTGGACGACTGGGGCGCGATGCAGGCGCGCATCGCCGAGATCATCGCCACCATCGAGGCCCAAAAACTCCCCATCCCGGCGGATGAAAAAGAAGAGGCGCTGCATTTTCTGCGGTGGGTGAACAACCATCACTTCACCTTCATCGGCTTCCGCTCCTATGACCTCATCTCGGAAGACGGTAAGGATGTCCTGCGCCAGGTGCCCGGTTCGGGACTGGGCATCCTGCGCGACGGCAACGGTGAAGGTGCCTCGCAAGGCTTTGCCCATCTCCCGCCGCCGCTGCGCAACCTCGCGCGCAAAAGCACCTTGCTGATCATCACCAAATCCACCGCCATCTCCACGGTGCACCGCCCCGTCCATCTCGATTATCTCGGCATCAAGCGCTTCAACAACGAGGGACAGGTCATCGGCGAATGGCGCTTCCTCGGCCTGTACAGCTCACTGGCCTACAGCAGCCGCCCCAGCGATATCCCGATCCTGCGCAAAAAAATGGACTATGTATTGAACAAGTCCGGCCTGCTCCCCGTCAGTCACGGCCGCAAGGCGCTCGCCCATATCCTCGATACCTTTCCCCGCGACGAGATGTTTCAGTGCACGGAACGGGAGCTCTACGAAACCGCCGTCGGTATCCTGCAGGTGCAGGAACGCCATAAGCTCGGCCTGTTCCTGCGCAAGGATCTGTTCGGGCGTTTCATCACCGCCCTCGTCTATGTGCCGCGCGAGCATTATCACACCGAACTGCGCCGCCGCATCCAGGATATCCTGATGCAGGCCCTCAACGGCGAGAGCGTGGAGTTCAACATTCAGATCTCGGATTCGCCGCTGGCGCGTGTGCATTTCATCATCCGCACCCCCTCCGGCCGCGTCCCCGAATACGATGTCGGTCAATTGCAGGCGCGTATGGAAGAGGCCATGCTCTCCTGGCAGGACGAACTGCGCATCGCCCTCCATGCCCAATTCGGCGAGGAGCACGGCGACCGCCTCTTCCATCGCTACGGCGAAGCCTTCCCACCCGCCTACCGTGACGATTTCTCGCCACGCACCGCGGTGTTCGATATCCAGCATCTGGAAGAGATCAGCGAAGCCAGGCCCTTCACCCTGAACCTCTACCGTCCGCCGGAACAGGGCAACGAACTGCTGCGTTTCAAGGTGTTCGGCCGTGACCGGCCCATGACCCTGTCCGATGTACTGCCCATGCTGGAGAAAATGGGGCTGCGCATCATCACCGCCCGGCCTTATGAGATCGAACCGCGCTCCGGCGGCCCCTTCTGGATACTGGATTTCGACATGACCACTGGCCACGGCATCAACGTGGAAGTGCTGGCGGTGAAGGAGGCCTTTCAGGAGACCTTTGCTCAGGTGTGCAGCGGCAATATGGACAACGACGGTTTCAACCGCCTGGTGTTGGCCGCGGGATTGCATTGGCGCAGCGTGGTGATGCTGCGCGCCCTGTGTAAATACCTCTTGCAGACCCGCGCGCCTTTCAGTCAACCCTATATGGAGCAAAGCCTGGCCGGCAATCCCGCCATCGGCAAACTGCTGGTGGACTTGTTCGAGGCCCGCTTCGACCCCGACAAACAGGCGGACGCGGCGGCGCGTTCCAGCGCGATCAATGAACAAATCGAAAAGGCACTGGAGGGCGTGAGCAACCTGGACGAAGACCGCATCCTGCGCCTGTTCCTGGCCCTGATCCAGGCGATGCTGCGCACCAACTATTATCAGAGCAGCGGCGACGGCGGCCCCAAGCCCTACATCTCCTTCAAGTTCGACCCCGCTCTGGTGCCGAACCTGCCGCAGCCGCGGCCCATGTACGAGATCTTCGTCTACTCGCCGCGGGTGGAGGGTGTGCACCTGCGCGGCGGACCGGTGGCGCGAGGCGGCATCCGCTGGTCGGATCGCCGCGAGGATTTCCGTACCGAGATCCTCGGCCTGATGAAGGCGCAGATGGTGAAGAATGCCGTGATCGTCCCGGTGGGCGCCAAGGGCGGCTTCGTGGCCAAGCGCCTGCCGGTCAGCGACGACCGCGATCTCATTCAGGATGAAGTGGTGTTCTGTTACCGCACCTTCATCAGCGGCCTGCTGGATCTCACCGACAATCTGGTGGAGGGCGCGGTAAAACCACCCCCCGCGGTAGTGCGCTACGATCGTGACGACCCCTATCTGGTGGTGGCCGCCGACAAGGGTACGGCGAGCTTTTCCGATATCGCCAACCGCATCGCCGACGACTATGGCTTTTGGCTGGGCGACGCCTTCGCCTCGGGCGGCTCCGCGGGCTACGACCACAAGAAACTCGGTATCACCGCCCGCGGGGGCTGGGAATCGGTGAAGCGCCACTTCCGCGAACTGGGCACGGATATCCAGAACCAGCCCTGCACCGTGGTGGGCATCGGCGACATGGCCGGCGACGTGTTCGGCAACGGCATGCTGCTGTCACCGCAGTTGCGGCTGGTGGCCGCCTTCAATCACCTGCACATCTTCATCGATCCCAGTCCCGATCCCGCCACCGGTTATCAGGAACGGCAACGGCTGTTCAAGCTGCCGCGCTCCTCCTGGTCCGACTATAAGCCCGAGCTGATCTCGCCCGGCGGCGGCGTCTACTCGCGCCGCGCCAAGTCCATCGCTTTGAGCCCGGAGGCGCGGGCGGCCCTGGGGATCGATGCCACCCACCTCACCCCCAACGAACTGATCCAGGCGGTGCTACGCGCGCCGGTGGACCTGCTGTGGAACGGTGGCATCGGCACCTTCGTCAAGGCCGGCAACGAGACCCATGCCGACGTGGGCGATCGCGCCAACGACGCGCTGCGCATCGACGCCGGGGAACTACGCTGCAAGGTGGTGGGCGAGGGCGGCAACCTCGGACTCACCCAACTGGCCCGCGTCGAATTCGCCCGCCGCGGCGGACGGATCAACACCGACGCCATCGACAACTCCGGCGGCGTGGACTGTTCCGACCACGAGGTCAACATCAAGATCCTGCTCAACCAGATGGTGGCGAGTGGCGACATGACCGTCAAACAGCGCAATCAATTGTTGATGGACATGAGCGACGAGGTGGCGCAACTGGTGCTCGCCGACAACTATCTGCAGACTCAGGCCCTGAGCATCACCGCCGTCCAGGCGGGTTTTCTGTTGAGCGACCACACTCAGCTGATCCGGATGCTGGAAAAGGAAGGCCGCCTCAAGCGCAAGCTGGAGTCGCTGCCCAACGACGAGGAGATCGCCCGACGGGAAGCGGCCCAGGAGGGCCTGACCCGGCCGGAGATCGCCGTGCTGCTGGCCTACAGCAAGATCCGCTTGTTCGAGGAACTGCTGGGCTCCGATATCAGCGAGGACCCCTATCTCTCCCACGAGTTGATGAGCTATTTCCCCACTCCCCTGCGCGAACCCTACGAAGCGCAAATGGAAGTCCATCCCCTGCGCCGCGAAATCATCGCCACCCAGATCACCAACGACATGGTCAATCGCATGGGCAGCACCTTCTGGATGCGCATGCAGAACGCCACCGGCCATATCCCCGCCTCCATCGCCCGCGCCTATACCGCGGCGCGCGAGATCTTCGGCATGCGCAAGATGTGGCGTGCCATCGAGTCTCTGGACAATCAGATCGACACCGCCGTGCAACTGGATATGCTCATCGAGGCGCGGCGCTTGTTGGATCGTGCCACCCTGTGGTTGTTGCGGCACGGCAATGGCCCGGTGGACATCGCCGCCACCATCGCCCGCTACGCCCCTCAGCGCGGTCCCCTCGCCGCACGCCTGCTGGCGCTTCTAAAAAACAATGAGCGCGCGGCGCTCAAACAACGGGCGCGATTGTTGATCAAGGCGGGGATATCCAAGGAACTGGCCTTGCAAGTCGCCGGCATCGACTCCATGATCACCACCCTCGATCTGACAGAGATCGCGGAACAAACCGGCATCGAGGTCTTGCGGGCGGCGAAAATCTATTACAGCCTCAGTGCCGAATTGGAATTGTATTGGTTGAAAGAACAAATCCAGTCCCTGCCGCGCAAGGACATCTGGCAACGCAAGGCGCGCAACGGACTGCGCGAAGAATTGCATGCCGCCCTGCGTACCCTCACCCAAGAGGTATTGGAAACCACCGCGGACATGAAAAATGCGGAGCGGCGCATCAGCGCCTGGCTTGCCCACAGTCAAGCGGGCGTGGAGCACTGGCACGGCCTGGTGGCGGATATTCGCGCCAGCGGTAAGATAGACTTGGCCATGCTCAGCGTGGCGATGCGGGAGATCCGCGCCCTGGCGCGCAATGCCCGCCACTAGAAACCCGCAGCATCCAGGATTGTTCGACGGCGACGAGCAATTTTTGTAAGCTATTAATTATCATCTCTATTATGGCTATTCCCGCAAGGGACTAGGCCCCCGGTTTCCCCCTCCCCGGCAAGCCGCCAAGGGGTATTGCCTGCCGTTCGATCATCCTATAGAATCTAAATAAGAATGATTATCATTTTAGAGAAGGCCCTATGATCCGTTTCCTGCGATACCTGTCCCTCATCAGTGCGCTGGCCCTGTGTTCCGTCGCGGCGAACGCCGCCCCCAACACCGGCAACACCGCCCAGTCATTGCTCCATGCCCTCGATTATTTGGCGGTGGATTATCCCCAGGTGGTAATCAACGGCGAGATCATCGATGCGGGTGAATACGCCGAACAGCGCGAGTTCGCCGCCCAGGCCAAGGCCCTGATGAGCAAACTCCCCCCTCACCCCGATCAGGCACGCATGGAACGCTCCGTCCAGCACCTGGTGGATCTCATCGAACATCACGCCGCGGGGATGGAAGTCCAAACACTCTGCCGCAGCCTGGCGGCGTCGGTAATCGCCGCTTACCAAGTCGACGTCGCCCCGCATACCGCCCCATCGATAAAGGAAGGCGCCGCCCTCTATGCGAAAAACTGCGCGGAGTGCCATGGCATGACGGGCCACGGCGACGGCCCCCGCGCAGCGAAACTGGACCCCAAACCCATCAACTTCCACGACCGCAACCGGCAGAGCCAGCGCAATATCTATAGCCTCTACAGCACCATCAGCCTGGGCATCAACGACACCCCCATGCGCGCCTTCACCGAGTTGAGTGCATCACAGCGTTGGGCGCTGGCCTTCTATGTGAGCAATTTCTTCGCCACCGACGAGGAACGCGCCAATGGCGAGATCCTCTGGCAGCAGCCCGAACACCGCAGCGACTTCACCGATCTCGGCAGCCTCACCCAGGCCATACCGGCGCATTACGGTAACGCCGGCGTTGATGTGCTGGCATACCTGCGCGCCCACCCGGAAAAGATCGCTCTCGGCGCACCGAAGCCGCTGGATATCGCACGGCAAAAACTCAACGCCAGCCTGGAGGCCTATAAAGGCGGGGACACCAAGGGCGCCTATGATCTGGCGGTGGCGGCCTACCTGGAAGGATTCGAATTGGTGGAAACGCCGCTCATCGCGGCGGACGCCGATCTCAAACGCACCGTGGAAACGGCCATGACCCAATACCGCCAAGCCATCAAGGCGGGGACCACTCCGGTCGGTGAGATCACCCAGCAAGCCGCGGCGATCCGATCGCTATTGGATCAAGTGGATTCGACTCTGCACGGCGGCAATCTGTCCCCGGCCATGAGCTTCACCAGCTCCTTCATCATCCTGCTCCGGGAAGGCCTGGAGGCCATCCTGGTGTTGGCCGCCATCATCACCTTCCTCATCAAGACCGAGCGTCGCGACGCACTCATCTATGTCCACGTGGGCTGGATCGCGGCACTGCTCGCCGGCGTGGTGACATGGTACGCCGCCAAGGAACTGATCGCCTTCAGCAGCGTCAGCCGCGAATTGATGGAAGGCTATACCGCCCTGTTCGCCGCGGCGATGCTGCTTTATGTCGGTTACTGGCTGCACAACCACAGCCACGCCCAACGCTGGAAGAGTTTCATCCACGGCCGGATTCACGACACCATCAGCACCGGCGCGGTATGGGGCCTGGTGTTCATTTCCTTCGTGGCGGTATATCGCGAGGTGGCGGAGACCGTGCTGTTCTACGAGACCCTGTGGCTGCAGACCGCCGTCAGCGGCCACGGCTATCTGATGGGCGGGATGTTGAGCGCGGCCTTCCTGCTCCTGGGCCTGGCCTGGCTGATGTTCCGACTCAGCGTGCGCCTGCCGCTGCGCCTGTTCTTCAAGGCCAACGCCGCCCTGCTCACCGTGCTGGCGGTGGTGTTCGCCGGCAAGGGCATCGCCGCCCTGCAGGAGGCCGGCAAACTGCGCGTTGATCCCGTCAACTTCCCTGAGCTCCACATCCTGGGCATCTACCCCACCCTGGAAAGCCTCGGCGTGCAACTGGCGCTGGTCGCGGCCACCGTCGCCTGGCTGCTCTACGCCCGCTCGCGGGATCAGCACTGATAACGGCGCCGCCCCCTCCTTCGGGAGTCGGGGCGGCGCGCCTGCCTGGCGAAATCAATATAAATCAATGTAATATTGCGCCACGGCCCTATTCCACCGGATTACCATCCAAAAAAGAACGTCGATACAGGGAATTAATCGCCATTCCGGCGGTCTTTATTTGATCAGCCTTTTGACTTTCAACGACTCGGGAGACGTTATGGGGATAGCACTGCAGCGCGGTCAAATCGCGAATGTCACCAAATCGGATAAAGACGGCTCGGCCGATTGCCGCGTCGGCGACCGCCAGGTCAGGCTGCATCCGACCCTGGCCGGCATCATCGCCCCCGGGGACAACGTGGTGGTGGCCGGGGAGGTGGACAAGAACGACGTCCTGCAGGCCTATGCCATGAACAACCTCGGCAAGGGTAAGACCGCCCGCGTCGACAGCACTTTCTTCATCCTCGTGATGGGCGTCGCCGGTTACGTGGGCATCATGTGCGGAGTGTTCGGCCTGGAAGCCATCGGCACCGGCAGCCTGGTCGGAGAGGTTCAAGACGCCGTGTCCATAGCGGGACTCATCGTTGCGGGTTTTGCTCTGCGACGCATGGTAGTCATGAACCGGGCGAGCAATGCGATCGATTACGATCAGATAATTCAAAACGCCCCGCGCTGAGAAATCCGGCGCGACGCCCTGCGGTTATTGCGCCCTACCGGGCTGAACTCGAGAACCTTCATTGCAGTCAAGCACTGGATAATATTTTGGTGCCGGTGAGGTGAATCGAACACCTGACCTACTGATTACGAACGGACAACATTAGCGTTTGAAA
>CAZOTG010000013.1:0-10959 GCA_964582585.1 uncultured Chromatiaceae bacterium
CGCCGACTTCCGCGGCACTGTCCAGGCCGTCGCGGAAGGGGAAGAAGGCGTCGGAGGCCATCACTGAATCCGAGACTTGCAACCCCGCGTCGGCGGCCTTGATGGCGGCAATGCGCGCACTGTAGACGCGGCTCATCTGGCCGGCGCCCACGCCGACGGTCATGGCGTCCTTGGCGTAGACGATGGCATTGGACTTCACGAACTTCGCTACCCGCCAGGCGAACAGGAGATCCCGCATCTCGTCGTCATTGGGTGCGCGACGGGTGACGATCTTGAGTGCGGCGCGGTTCACCATGCCGTTGTCGCGGTCCTGTATCAGTAGGCCGCCGGTGACGCGCTTGTAATCCAGGTCCGGCATGCGATCCTTGCCCCACTGGCCGCAGATCAACACCCGCACATTTTTCTTGGCGGCGAGGACGGGCAACGCGTCGTCGGCGATGGCCGGGGCGATGATCACTTCCACGAACTGACGCTCGACGATGGCCCCGGCGGTCTGTGCATCCAGCGTCTGGTTGAAGGCGATGATGCCGCCGAAGGCGGAGGTGGGATCGGTTTGGTAGGCGCGGTTATAGGCCTCCAGCAAGGTTTCTCCCACCGCCACGCCGCAGGGATTGGCATGCTTGACGATGACGCAGGCCGGGCCCTCGTCGAAACTCTTCACGCATTCCAGCGCCGCGTCGGTGTCGGCGATGTTGTTGAAGGAGAGCTCCTTGCCCTGCAATTGCCGGGCGGTGGCGACACCGGCCTCGGCGGGATGGTGTTCCACGTAGAAGGCGGCCTGTTGATGAGGATTCTCGCCGTAGCGCAGGTCTTGGGCCTTGATGAATTGCGTACTGTAGGTGCGCGGAAAGCGGTGGCGTTCGCCCTTGTCATCGATGGTGCCCAGGTAATTGGCGATGGCGCCGTCGTAACGGGCGGTGTGCTCGAAGGCCTTCATCGCCAGCCGGAAACGCAGCGCGTCGCCCACCGCGCCGTGGTTGCCCTTCATCTCGGCGAGCACATTGTTATAGTCGGCGTTGTCCACAACCACCGTCACGGCGGCGTGGTTCTTGGCCGCGGCGCGCACCATGGTAGGGCCGCCGATGTCGATGTTTTCGATGGCGGTGGCGATATCGCAGTCGGGCCGCGCCACGGTCTGTTCGAAAGGGTAGAGGTTGACCGCCACCAGATCGATGGGCGCGATGCCGTGCTCGGCCATGATGGCGTCGTCGGTGCCGCGTCGTCCCAACAGGCCGCCGTGGATCTTTGGATGAAGGGTCTTGATGCGCCCGTCCATCATCTCCGGGAAGCCGGTGTGCGCGGAGACGTCGCTGACGGTGATGCCATTGTCGCGCAACAGCTTGGCGGTGCCGCCGGTGGAAAGGATTTCCACCCCCCATTCGGCGAGCCGCCGCGCGAATTCGACCACGCCGGTCTTATCGGAAACGCTGATCAGCGCACGTTGAATCTTCGACATGCTCGAGTGCTCTCACTTGTATTTGCGAAACCTTGACCGCCGGGAGCGGATGCCACGTTCAGCGGCTAACGGCGCTAGGTCAGGCCGTACAGTTCTATTTTTTTTCTAAGGGTGCTGCGGTTGATGCCCAGAATCTTGGCGGCCTTGCTTTGGTTGCCGCGGGTGTGCTGCATGACGGCTTCGAACAGGGGCCGTTCCACTTCGCTGATCACCATGTCGTAGAGGTTGCCCGGCGCGTGGCCGTCCAGGTCCTGAAAGTAGCAGGTCAGCGCGGTTTGTACCGCACTGCCCAAAGGCTTCTTTCGTCGTTCCTGCAGGGTGACGGGCTCGTTAAAGGCGGCTATGTTTTGTTTGGCTGTGGTGGTCATGGCGTTATGCGGCAAGGTCGACCCTTTCTTCCACGGCATCCAGGAAGGCCGTGACTTGTTGAAGTTGTTCGGTAACGGTACTTGCCCGGTTAATGGCTTGTCGAAAGGCGCTGCCGCCAGTCTGGCCCTTACTGTACCAGGCGATATGTTTGCGGGCCACCAGTACGCCGGTGTGCTCGCCGTAAAAGTCATAGAGGCGCTGCAGGTGGCCGAGCAGGATGCCGCGCCGTTCCGCAAGGGACGGCTCCGGCTGCAAGTCGCCGGTGGCGAGATAGTGGTGAATCATGCGAAACAGCCATGGTCGGCCCTGGGCGGCGCGGCCGATCATCAGCGCATCGGCATTGGTGTGCAGCAGGACTTGGCGGGCCTTTTCCGGGCCGTCGATATCGCCGTTGGCAATGACCGGGATGCTGATGGCGTCCTTGATGGCGGCGATGGTGTGGTATTCCGCTTCGCCGCCGAAACCGCAGGAGCGTGTACGGCCGTGGACCGCCAAGGCCTGAATTCCCGCTTGTTCGGCGATGCGGGCCACGGCGATGCCGTTGCGTTGCGCCGGGTCCCAGCCGGTGCGAATCTTGAGAGTGACCGGTACCGGGACGGCGTTGACCACCGTGTCCAGGATGCGGCCCACCAGGGCCTCGTCGCGCAACAGGGCCGAACCGGCCATGGCGTTGCAAACCTTTTTCGCCGGACAGCCCATGTTGATATCGATGATCTGCGCACCGTGATCGACGTTAAAGCGCGCCGCGTCCGCCATCATACGGGGATCGGCGCCGGCGATCTGCACCGCGCGCGGTTCGATCTCGCCTTGATGATCGATGCGGCGCTGGGTCTTGCGGCTGCCCCACAACAGGGCGTTGGATGAAACCATCTCCGATACCGCCATGCCGGCGCCCAACTCCTTGCAAAGTTGGCGGAACGGCCGATCGGTGACGCCTGCCATGGGGGCGAGGATCAAATTATTGCGTAAAGTATACGGACCGATGCGCATAGGTTTCGTCGGTGTTTTTTCTTTTCAAACGGAGAAGGCTCGCCATCATACTCCCAAGCGGGCGTGATAATAAAGGGCTTGACGGATGAATTTGATTCGTCTCAAACCAACGGCGACATTGCACGTCGCTGTGATATTTTTACGTGTTTCGGCGCTTGACAATACTGAGAGGAAAAAAATTAATTGCTTGCATTGTTGATCTGCGAACAGACTGCGGTTTGTGGTGGGCGCATTTGATCCTTCACGCTATTCTCGTCAGACTCCTTAACTCAACACGCCTCTGATGCATTACAGCAAATTAAACAGAAAGCTTACCGCATCCTTACCGGGGTCGACGATCTCCAGGACGATATGCACCGGCTGGTGGGGCGGCATGCCCTTCTCGAGCGGGGTGCCGGGCGGCAGGTATTCGCTGGGGCGGAAGCGGCGGCCGGCCACCAGTTGATTGTTGAGGTCGGAAAAGCGAATCTCCAGCAAGGGATAAGGTTGCGGAAAGTCCGCCTGGTTGACCAGGGTGGCGTCGATCAACAGGGCATTGGGCCGGCTGGGGTGGGACTCCACGACGCGCTTGGTCAGGGCGATGCGACTGACTTCCCGCCGCAGGGGCGTATCGCATGCCATCACCGTGCATAGTTGGGCCAGCCACGGCTGCAGCTCGGGGTATTGGGCCAGTTCGTCGCGGTTGTAATAGGCGTATTGGCCCGCCAGTGTCAGGATCAAGACCACGTTGATCACGGCCCACAGGGCGGTCTTGATCCGGCTGGGCGCCTTTTCCGCCGCCGCCATGGGTCGGGGTTCCGCGGCGATGATGCCGAGGTCTGGCAGGGTTTTATGCGGCTGGCCCGCGAGGTGCGTGGCGGCCTCTTCTTCTCTCTCTTCCTCAGCAGCGGATTCGGCGGTGCGGCCCGCCTCCTCCTCAACAGCGACAGCCGGCGGCGGAAGGGGTTCGCCCTCGTCCGCGATGGCAGGTTCTTGCTCGGCTTGTTCCAGCGCTTCGTCGCCGAGGGTGGGTTCCTCGACGGTTTCCGGGGAGGGGAAGCCTTGTGCGGCGCCGACCTCGAGTTCCGCGCTCTCCTCGAGAGATTCCTCAGACGCTATGGGCGCAACGGGCGCCGGCTGTTCAAGCGACTCGGCATACTCGGGATATTCGAGTGCCTCAGCGCCTGGTGCGGCAGTTTCTTCCTCGATCGGCGGGGCGACGGCAGGTTCTTGCTCGACTTGTTCCAGCGCTTCGTCGCTGGGGGTGGGTTCCGCAACGGTTTCCGAGGAGGGGAAGCCTTGTGCGGCGCCGACCTCGAGTTCCGCGCTTTCCTCGAGAGATTCCTCAGACGCTATGGGCGCAACGGGCGCCAACGGTTCAAGCGACTCGACATGCTCGGGGTATTCGAGTGCCTCATCGCCTGATGCGGCAGTCTCTTCCTCGGTCGGCGTGGCGACGGCAGGTTCTTCAGTCACTTCCAGCGCTTCGCCACCGGGGGTGGGTACCTCGACGGTTTCCGAGGAAGGGAAGCCTTGTGCGGTACCGACCTCGAGTTCCGCGCTTTCCTCGAGAGATTCCTCAGACGCTATGGGCGCAACGGGCGCCAACGGTTCAAGCGACTCGACATGCTCGGGGTATTCGAGTGCCTCATCGCCTGGTGCGGCAGTCTCTTCCTCGGTCGGCGTGGCGAGGCCAGGTTCTTCAGTCACTTCCAGCGCTTCGCCGCCGGGGAGGGCTTCCTCGACGGTTTCCGAGGAGGGGAGGCCTTGTGCGGCATCGGCCTCAAGCTCTGCCGCCTCCTCGAGGGATTCCTCCGCCGCTATGGGAACAGCGGGCGCCGACTGTTCAAGCGGCTCAACATGCTCGAGGTTTTCGAGCGCCTCTCCGCCCGGCGCAGCAGGGGCGGATGGTGGGCTGGGTTGTTCGCTGAGGGTCTCCAGGGCGTTGAAGCAATAGTTGCACACCCCGCAGCGTACTTGGCCTCGCGCCTGCGCCAATTGGTCGGTGTAAATTCTGAAGGTGGTACGGCAATGAGGACAATGGGTGTACATGAACGGTGACGCATCCCTTCTTGAACGGCGTATTATTCCTGAACCATCAGCGCCCGGCGGCATCCGCTGAGCCGCACCCACTCTTCCCGGGTGGCGATAGGCTCCATGTTAAACCAAGCTTGATATTTTTCCATCACTAGCGGTGCCTGTTCGAGCAAAATACCCGACAACACCACCCAGCCACCGGGTCGCACTCGTTGGGCGATACGGGGGGCGAGTTCCTGCAGTGGGCCTGCCAGGATATTGGCCAGCAGGATATCGCAGTTGATTTGCGCCAGGCCATCCGGTTCGTGGAGGGAGATCAGGTGGCTGACGCCGTTGGCCTCGGCATTGTTGGCGGTGGCGATGAGCGCCTGGGGATCGTGATCCACGGCCCATACCCGCCGAGCTCCCAATTTCGCTGCGGCGATGGCCAGAATCCCGGAGCCGCAGCCGTAATCGATGACGGTCTTGCCATGGAGGTCGTGACCGTCCAGCCATTCCAGGCAGAGGGCGGTGGTGGCATGGGTGCCGGTGCCGAAGGCCAGCCCGGGATCCAGCAGGATGTTGACGTCCTCGGGATGGGGTGGTGCCTGCCAGTGTGGACATACCCATAAACGCCGGCCGAAGCGCATCGCCTGAAAACGGTCCATCCAGGTCCGCTCCCAATCCTGGTCTTCCAGGGTAGTGACCGTAATGCGCAGTGCCGGATCGTCTAGGACACGGCGGAGATGGGCGCTGATGGCGGTGCTGTCGGCGTCTCCCGCGAATAGACCGCTTATTTGGGTGCGGTTCCACAAGCGGGTTTCTCCCGGTAGCGGCTCCAGCACTGCCTGGTCGGCGGCGTCTTCGAAGCTTACCGCCGCCGCCCCCGCCGCGCTCAACAGCTCCGAGAGCCGTTCCGGATCGTGGTCGGCGTTATCGAGGGTGATGCGCAACCAAGTCATAATGAGCTGCTAGCTAAAAGTCGAATGCTAATGTCGATTAGCCGTGGTTATTGAGCTTTTGTTCCAGGAAATGGATGTTGGTGCCGCCGCCCTTAAACTCGGCGTCGCTCAGCAGGTCACGATGCAGGGGGATATTGGTCTTGACGCCTTCCACTACGATCTCGGTGAGCGCGGTTCGCATGCGCTCCAATGCCCCTTCGCGATCATCGCCATAGGCGATGAGCTTGCCGATCATGGAGTCATAGTACGGCGGCACGGTGTAGCCGTTGTACAGATGCGAGTCCACGCGGACGCCCGGTCCGCCGGCAGGGTGATAGAGGTTGATGGTGCCCGGTGACGGCATGAAGGTCTTGGGGTCTTCGGCATTGATGCGGCATTCGATGGCATGGCCGTGGAAGATGACATCCTTCTGTTTGTGGGACAGGGTTTCTCCGGCGGCGATCATGAGTTGCTCCTTGACGATGTCCACGCCGGTGATCATCTCCGTTACCGGGTGTTCTACCTGCAGACGGGTGTTCATCTCGATGAAATAGAAATGTCCATCTTCATAGAGGAACTCGAAGGTACCGGCGCCGCGGTAATTGATGTCGACGCAGGCCTGGGCGCAACGCATGCCCATCTTGTTGCGTAGTTCCTCGGAGATGCCGGGGGCGGGCGCCTCTTCGATGACCTTCTGGTGGCGGCGTTGCATCGAGCAATCCCTCTCGCCGAGGTGGATGGCATTGCCCTGGCCGTCGGCCAGCACCTGAAATTCGATGTGGCGGGGGTTTTCCAGGAACTTCTCCATGTAGACCGTGGCGTTGCCGAAGGCCGCTGCTGCCTCGCTCTTGGTCAGGGCCACGGAGTTGAGCAGGGTCGCCTCGCTGTGCACCACCCGCATGCCACGCCCGCCGCCGCCGCCGGCGGCCTTGATGATCACCGGATACCCGATGTCCTTGGCCAGGGCCAGGACCTCATCGGCATTGTCGCCGATGGGACCGTCAGAGCCGGGGACGCAGGGGATGCCGGCCTTTTTCATGGTCTCCTTGGCGGAGATCTTGTCCCCCATGAGGCGGATGGTTTCGGGGCGCGGCCCGATGAAAATGAAGCCGCTGCGGTCCACCGCCTCGGCGAAGTCGGCGTTTTCCGCCAGGAAGCCGTAGCCGGGATGGATGGCCACCGCATCGGTGACCTCCGCGGCGCTGAGCACCGCCGGGATGTTGAGATAACTCTGCGCCGCGGCCGGTGGGCCGATGCATACCGACTCGTCGGCGAGTCGCACATGCTTGAGGTCGCGGTCGGCGGTGGAATGCACCGCCACGGTCTTGATGCCGAGTTCGCGGCAGGCACGCCAGATGCGGAGCGCGATCTCTCCGCGATTGGCAATGACGATTTTGTCCAGCATGGATTCGGGCACCGTGAACGGAGTGGGTGAAAATTATTCGATGACGAACAAGGGTTGGCCGTATTCCACCGGCTGGCCGTTTTCCACCAGGATGGCCTTGATCGCCCCCGCCATGTCCGCCTCGATTTGATTGAACATCTTCATCGCCTCGATGATGCACAGCGTCTCGCCGACGTTGACCCGTTGCCCTGCCTCGACGAAGGGTTTGTTGCCCGGTGCGGAAGAGCGGTAAAAGGTGCCGACCATGGGGCTGGTGATGACATGGCCGGTGGGGATGCCGGTCTCCGACGGCGTGGCGGCCGACGCCGTGGCCGTTGCTTCCGGTGGGGCGTACATGGCGCCCGGTGGGGCGGCCATGTACATTGCCGTTGCGCCGCCGGCAGGGTGGCGGCTGATGCGCACCGATTCTTCGCCCTCGCGGATTTCGAGTTCGGAGATTCCGGATTCTTCCAGCAATTCGATGAGTTTCTTTACTTTACGTATATCCATATCGGTTTCGGGCTTTGTGATTAATTGTTCGACAGATGCCGCAGGGCGGCCTGCAGCGCCAATTCATAACCTTGTGCACCCAAGCCGCTGATGACCCCCAGCGCCGCATCGGAAAAATAGGAATGCTGGCGGAAGGCTTCCCGGTTGTAGATGTTGGAAAGATGCACTTCGATAAACGGTATTTTCACCGCCAGCAAGGCGTCGCGCAGGGCGACGCTGGTATGGGTGTAACCGGCGGGGTTGATGATGATGAAGGCCACGCCCTCGCGTCCGGCGGCGTGAATGCGTTCGATCAAGTCGTGTTCGGCGTTACTTTGAAAGCTTATCAGGTGATGGCCGGCGGCCGTGGCGAGGCCTTCCAGATGCTGGTTGATGGCATCCAGGGTGGTGTGGCCATAATGCGCGGGTTCCCGGCTGCCCAGCAGGTTCAAGTTGGGTCCATGCACTACCAGCAGAGTCGCCATGGTCTATCCTTAAAAAGCGCGGCGGGAAAGGCGGCTTCCCCGACTTTACAATCAATTAGGCAAGTGGAAGTGTATTCTGCATGGGGCGCGACGATTTGTCCATATTTGCCTAGGTCGCTGCCCGTTCGCGGTAGATCGCGGCGAAATAGCCGCAGGTTGCCCTCAAGGCTTGGGATTAAAGCAGGGATTCTATGATTTCCCGGGCGAGATCCCCGGACATGGCCCCGTATTGGATGAAGGCGATCCGCCCCTGGCGATCGATGAAGGCGGTGTAGGGCACTACCCCCTGGTCGTCACCGTAGCGGATGGCCAGTCGCTCGGCTACCTCCTCGCCGTCCACCAATACCGGGTACTCGATGGCATTGGTTTTTATATAGGTTTGCACCGACTCCTTGTCGTCCATGGCGACCCCGATGAACTGCATCCCCCGCGGGCCATATTGCTGTTGCAGGGTGTTGAAGAGGGGGATTTCCTCCTTGCAGGGTCCGCACCAGGTGGCCCAGATGTTGACCGCCAGCACCTTGCCGTTCCATTCTTTGACTGAGCGCTGGTTACCACTGAGATCCGGCAGGGTGAACTCCGGTCTGGGTTGACCGACTAGGCTCGGCGTCTCGGAGGTGGCCGTGCTGGCGGCCTCAGCCTGTTGGGCGTCCTGAGAGGGATTATCCCGGCGATCGCCGCCAGGCCAGTTGACCACGATCCCCGTCGCGAGGGCGACGGCGGCCACCCCCACCAGCGTGCCCCATACCCACTTGGAGTGCTTGACGGCAGACCTCATTGTTCCCCGGCCCCTAAGGCCCGGTTGGCATGATCCACGAATTCCTCGGGGCCCAGAAAGCCGACCAGGCGGTAGGGGCGACGTTCTTCGCCGTCCGGTCCGAAGAACATGATGGAAGGCGGGCCGAAGATACCGAAGCGTTTCAATAAGGCCTGATCCTGCTCGTCATTGGCAGTAACGTCGGCTCGCAACAACACGGTCTTCTGCAGGCGCTTTTGCACCGCCGGATCGGAGAAGGTCTGATGCTCCATCTCCTTGCAGCTCACGCACCAGTCGGCGTAGAAATCCAACATGGCGGTCTTGCCGCCGGCACGGGTCTTTTGCAGTGCCTGTTCCAGGCCGTCGGTGCCCTTGACCGGGATGAACTGCAGGGTTCGGACATTATTTCCGGCGGGGCCGCCGGCAAGACTCAGGCCGCGCAAGGGCTGCAGCGGATTGGCACCGCCGCCCGCGGCGCTGACGATCAGCACGCCGCCGTATAACAGCACCACCAGGCCGACCCCCTTCCATAGCCGGGACCAGCCGCCGCTGTCCGATTCCATGCGGTCGAAGGCACCCATGTAGATGGCGGAAACCACCAGCAGCACGCCCCACAACGCCATGGTGACCTGGGGCGGGACGATGCGGTCCAGCATCCAGACCGCCAGGGCCAGCAGCAGCACGCCGAACACGGCCTTGACGGTGTTCATCCAGCCGGCGGCCCTGGGCAGCCATTTGCCGGCGGAGGTGCCCACCGCCAGCAGGGGGACGCCCATGCCCAAACTCATGGCGAACAGCGCGGTGCCGCCCAGCACGGCGTTGCCGCTCTGGCCGATCACTACCAGCGCCGCCGCCAGAGGGGCGGCCAGGCAGGGCCCGACGATGAGCGCGGACAACACGCCCATGACCGAGGCCCCCAGCCAACTGCCGGACTTCTGCCGGTTGCTGATCTCGCTGAGCTTGGTCTGCCAGCTGGCGGGCAGCTGCAGGTTATAGAAACCGAACATGGACAGGGCCAGGGCCACGAACAGCACGCTGAAGCCGCTGATGATCCAGGGATTCTGGAAGATCACCTGGAGGTTGGCGCCGAACAGCCCGGCCAGCACGCCGGCGGCGGTATAGGTGATCGCCATGGCCAGCACATAGGCCAAGGAGAGATTGAAGGCACGGCGGGTGGTGACCTCCGGTCCCTGCCCCACGATGAGGCTGGAGAGGATGGGGATCATGGGGAACATGCAAGGGGTGAAGGCCAGCAGCAGCCCCGCGCCGAAAAACAGCAGGAGAGTTACTACCCGGTTGCCGCTCAACAACGACTGCGCCAGACGGTCCTGTTCCGAGACGAAGGGTCGTGGGGTGGTGGTGGCGGCCAAAGACGTTCCCGCCGTTGAGGTCGGAGACGCCGTCCCCTCCGGCAGGGTGAGGGTGGTGGTCTTGGTGATGGGTGGATAACACAGGCCGGCGTCGGCACAGCCTTGATAACGGGTTTCCAGGGTTAGGGTGCGCGAGGCGTCCGCGCTGCGTTGCAGCGGCAGATTGATGTCCACTTGATTGTAATAGACCTCGTGGACCTCTCTGTGACCTAAACTATCGTCGGTCTTGGCGACGCCGCTGGGGAAGCTGGCCTCGCCGAGGGTCACGCCCTTGGCGTCACGCAGGCTAAAGGTGAATTTTTTACGGTATAGAAAATAACCGTTGGCGATTTCCCAATGGGCGACGATGCGGTCGGGTCCTTCCGCGTCGGCGAGATACATGAAGGCCTGGTCGGGATCGAGGAATTCCTGTTTATTGCCCCGTAAGCCCAGGCGATCGCCCAGTGATGTGAAAAATCCCTTGATGCCGCTGCTGTTCTGCGGGGTTTCGAAGGGGGCGGCCACGGCGGCGAGGCTCAGGGCGGCGGTTTGGGTCTGGGGCGGGAAACACACCCCGGCGTCGGCGCAGCCTTGGGAGTTGGCCTTGAGGGTGAAGTCCTCGGGCGTGCTGCTGCGGTCGCGGATCACCGGGATGTCGATGGTAACGGTGCCGCGGTACACGGCCATCTTGCCGAAGAATTTATCGGTCTTGACCTGGCTGGGCTTGGGGTAGATAGGGTCGGC
>CAZOTG010000013.1:10969-16336 GCA_964582585.1 uncultured Chromatiaceae bacterium
ATGGATCTTATCGCGGTACAGGTAATAGCCGTCGGCGATATGCCATTCCACCCGTACCATGTCGGCGCCCATTTCCCGGGCTGAGAACTGAAAAGCCTGGTCCGGCGGCAGCAGGTCCTCGGGGCGAATCCCCGCCGCGGAGCTTGTAATCGCGGCGCTCAGCCACAATACAAGCAGGAACGCCCCTTGGCGCAGGGCCTGGCGTTGAGATCGAGACAAGTTGCTCCAGGGCATGACGATTACCGGATATTCATGATTGGGGGGAGCCTCTACCTCTGCCCGTCCGAATTAACTTGGAATGCAGTGATGATTATATCGGCGCGGTGCTTTGTTTTATCCACGCCAAATAGCCGGGCAGGCCGGCTGATAGTGGGACTGCAATGATTTCAGGAAGTTCATAGGGATGCAACTCGAGGACGGTCTGTTCCACCGCCGGATACGCGGCGGCAACGGTCTTGATGATGAGCAGATGTTCTTCGGCGCTCTCACAGGTGCCTTTCCAGGTATAGACGGAGCGCAGTCCTGGAAGGATGTTGACGCAGGCCGCGAGCCGTCGTTCCACCAGCGCCCGCGCGATCTTCTCCGCGCTGGCGGCGTCGGGACAGGTATTCATCACCACGCAATACTCGTTTTCCATGACGGGGCGAATTGTAGCAAAACACGGCGGCATGGCGCCGGCTTGAGTTAAGGGAATGGGAGAGGTACCTTCGTAAGATGTTTTTTCAGAAATTCTCGTGGTTGTTTCTCATGGGCGCACTGGGCGAACTCTATCTGTTCGTCAAGGTGGCCGTATGGATAGGGTTTTTGCCCATGGTGCTGCTTGCCGCCGGGACCTCCATGCTGGGGGTAGTGATGTTGCGGTTGCAAGGCGCGGTGCTGTGGGAAAAGTTGAGTCTGGCGCTGACCCGGGGCGAGCTGCCCGCCCCGGTGCTGCTGGAGGGCGGGATGGGATGGCTCAGCGCGGTCTTGCTGATCATTCCGGGATTTTTTACCGACGCCCTGGGGGTGCTGTGCCTGATCCCGGCGGTGCGCCGCGGCCTGGCGCGGCGGCTATTGCAGGGCCAGGCCGCACCATCGGCAGGGGGCGGTCGTCCTCCCCCCAGCGGCCCGCGCACCATCGAGGGCGACTTCACCCGCGAAAAAGACGACCCCTGATCCGATTCGGGCCCTGGGACGGGCCCCAATCTGAAATTTTTATGCTCCCCATGCCTTGACTCTGGCGTTTTCGCCCCTATTATTATTGGCACTCACCGCTGGCGAGTGCTAACAGGCTCGCGCCGGGTTTTTGATGTTAAATATTAACTAATTGTTTTATAAGGGAGATTTACGAATGAAGATTCGTCCATTGCATGATCGTGTCATTGTCCGCCGTCTCGAAGAAGAGCGTAAAACGGCGGGTGGGATCGTGATTCCTGATACTGCCGCAGAGAAACCGGTTCGTGGCGAGGTCATCGCCGTGGGTAACGGCAAGATCCTCGAGAACGGCGACACGCGTCCCCTGGACGTCAAGGTCGGTGACAAGGTGCTGTTCGGCAAGTACTCCGGGACCGAGGTCAAGGTCGACGGCGAAGAATTAGTGGTGATGCGCGAAGACGACATCATGGCGGTATTTGAGGGCTAATCCGGTTATCAGCACGCCTGGGCGCAATCCGCCCTCGCAAGCTCCAGTACCAACGTCCCCGCGTAAGGCCGCGGGGCATTTGAATCAAGAATTTCGAAAATTTTGGAGGAAAGAACATGGCAGCAAAAGAAGTACGGTTTAGTGACGACGCACGCACCCGCATGGCCAGAGGTGTCAACATCCTGGCGAATGCGGTCAAGGTCACCTTGGGTCCCAAGGGTCGCAACGTAGTGCTGGAGAAGAGCTACGGTGCCCCCACCATCACCAAGGACGGCGTGTCCGTGGCCAAAGAGGTGGAGCTCAAGGACAAGTTCGAGAACATGGGTGCCCAGATGGTGAAAGAGGTCGCCTCCCAGACCTCCGATGTGGCCGGCGACGGCACCACCACTGCCACGGTATTGGCCCAGGCCATCCTGCGCGAGGGCATGAAATCGGTGGCCTCCGGCATGAACCCCATGGACCTCAAGCGCGGTATCGACAAGGCCGTGATCGCCGCGGTGGAAGAGTTGAAGAAACTGTCCAAGCCCTGCACCGATGGCAAGGCCATCGCCCAGGTGGGCACCATCTCCGCCAACTCCGATGAGGCCATCGGCAAGATCATCGCCGACGCCATGGACAAGGTGGGCAAGGAGGGCGTCATCACCGTGGAAGAAGGCTCCGGTCTGGATAACGAACTGGACGTGGTGGAGGGTATGCAGTTCGATCGTGGTTACCTCTCCCCTTATTTCATCAACAATCAGCAGAATATGAGCGCCGAGCTGGAAGACCCCTACATCCTGCTCTATGACAAGAAGATCTCCAATATCCGTGAATTGCTGCCGGTGCTGGAAGGCGTCGCCAAGTCCGGACGCCCGCTGCTGATCATTGCCGAAGACGTGGAGGGCGAGGCCCTGGCAACCCTGGTGGTGAACACCATCCGCGGCATCGTCAAGGTTTGTTCCGTGAAGGCGCCCGGTTTCGGGGATCGCCGCAAGGCCATGCTGCAGGACATCGCCATCCTCACCGGCGGTCAAGTGATCTCCGAAGAGGTGGGTCTGAGCCTGGAGAAGGCCACCCTGGAAGACCTGGGCCACGCCAAGAAGATCACGGTGACCAAGGAAAACACCACCATCGTCGACGGCGATGGCAAGAAGGCCGACATCGAATCCCGCATCAAGCAGATCAAGGCCCAGATCGAGGAAGCCAGCTCCGATTATGACAAGGAGAAACTTCAGGAGCGCGTGGCCAAGCTGGCCGGCGGTGTGGCGGTCATCAAGGTGGGTGCCGCCACCGAAATGGAGATGAAAGAGAAGAAGGCCCGCGTGGAAGACGCCCTGCACGCCACCCGCGCCGCGGTGGAAGAAGGCATCGTCCCCGGCGGTGGCGTGGCCCTGATACGTGCACTTGTGGCGATCAAGAGCCTCAAGGGCGACAATCATGACCAGGACGTGGGGATCAACATCGCCCGCCGTGCTATGGAAGAGCCGCTGCGACAGATCGTGTCCAATGCCGGCGAAGAACCTTCCGTGGTGCTGAACAAGGTCGAGGAAGGTAAGGGAAACTACGGTTACAACGCTTCCACCGGCGAATACGGCGACATGGTGGAGATGGGTATCCTGGACCCCACCAAGGTGACCCGTTATGCCCTGCAAAACGCCGCCTCCGTGGCCGGTTTGATGATTACCACCGAGGCGATGGTTGCCGAGTTGCCCAAGGAAGAGAATGAGCCCGCCATGCCCGGCGGTATGGAGGGCATGGGTGGCATGGGCGGCATGATGTAAACATTGCCGTACCTGGTAAGTTAGTGCCTTAAATGAAAAGGCCCCGCCGTTCTCGCGGCGGGGCCTTTTTTATTGGCGACGAAATTAAGGTCGACCGGTTCGGTATGCTTTATTTATTTTTCCTGTGATCGCCACAGCGTGAAATGAACGATGATATAAGCCACGATCGCTACCGATACGAACAACATCGAGAGGGTGTCTTTGTCCATGCTCACCTCCAGTTCATCAGTTGACATTGACTATTATAGACACTCAGTTAGATAACGAGAGGGCCAGGGAGTTCATGCCGGGACGAAATGCCCCATGGCGAGGTCTGAAGGAGAGGCTCACAGGCGATGTGGGGCATATGGCTAGCGCTAGATTGGCTGACTCATCGTCCCCTTCGACTAGGCTCAGATTCAGGCCCGAGGTCAGCGCTGAGGCGATGGTTTTTTTGCAGGGCCCGGTGCCGCCGCCCTGCTGGGTTCAGGCGGTCGCTGGGCGCCACCGCCAGCTTTTTCTTCCAGGCTGATTAGGCGCGGTGAATAAGGATTACGCCATTGCTCCTGATGCGCCACAGCGATGGCGACATTCGCAGTTTAAGAGTGGTGGAATTTGTCACGGCCCTTAAAGGATGAGGGTGCCATGTCGAGCGCTGTATGGCAGGAAGTGATCCTTGTGAGGGAATATCTGAAACGAAAGGCCCTGTCGTGCATCGGCAGGGCCTTTTTTATTGGGAAATTTTAGAAGGCAAAACTCAGCAGTTAACTGCTTTCCTGGCCGCGCCATAGTGTGAAATGCATTATTAAATAAAACACCATTCCGGCGATTGGAAACAACATGACTAGGGTATCTTTGCTCATAATTAGCTCCAGTTGGTTAGTCGCACGGAGAGCCATGAGACTAATCTCGTTAGACAAAGATGTACCCATAGAGTTTCGTGGCGCAGGGGATTTTCCGCGAAATGCCTGATATTGGATCAAGTTGGGAGCGCGGTATATAACTATCGCCTAATATTCGATGATTCGTCATCCTCGTCAACCAGGCTCAGATTCAGGCCCGAGGTCAGCGCCGAGGCGACGGATTTTTGTGCAGGAGCAGGTGCCGCCGCCCTGCTGGGTTCAGGTGGTCGCTGGGCGCCGCCGCCGCCCTTTTCTTCCAGGCTGATGCGCAGCCGCAGATTGTTCTGCGAATCGGCGTTGCGCAGCGCCTCTTCCACGGTGATCTGCCCGGCCTTGTAGAGTTTGTACAATGCCCCGTCGAAGGTCTGCATACCGATATTTTCCGATTTTTCCATGATCTCCTTGATCTTGTGCACCTCGCCCTTGAGGATCAGGTCGCAGATCATGGGCGTGCCCAGCAACACCTCGACGGCCACGGCGCGCTTTCCGTCCACGGTGGGGATCAGGCGCTGCGAGACGATCCCGCGGATGTTGAGCGATAAATCCATGAGCAGCTGATTTCGCTTCTCCTCCGGGAAGAAGTTGATGATACGGTCCAAGGCCTGGTTGGCATTGTTGGCGTGCAGGGTGGAGAGGCATAAGTGGCCGGTCTCGGCGAAGGCGATGGCGTGCTCCATGGTCTCGCGGGCCCGAATCTCGCCGATGAGGATCACGTCGGGGGCCTGACGCAAGGTGTTTTTCAGGGCCTCGGCGTAGCTCACCGTGTCCATGCCCACTTCGCGCTGATTAACGATGGACTTCTTGTGGCGATGGACGAATTCGATGGGGTCTTCGATGGTGATGATATGGCCCGCGGAATTTGAATTGCGGAAGTCGATGAGTGAGGCCAGTGAGGTCGACTTACCGGAGCCCGTGCCGCCGACGAACAAGACCAGGCCGCGTTTTTGCATCACCAGCTTGGTGAGAATCGGCGGCAGACCCAGGCCTTCCCACTGCGGGATTTCCGTCTTGATAGAGCGAATCACCATGCCGATTTGATTGCGCTGCATGAAGATGTTGACGCGAAAACGGCCGATACCCGATTCCGATACCGCCAGATTCATTT
>CAZOTG010000014.1:0-4165 GCA_964582585.1 uncultured Chromatiaceae bacterium
GAGGCAACCCCACCGTGGAGGCGGACGTAGTGCTCGCTTCCGGTGCGCGCGGCCGCGCCGCGGTGCCTTCCGGTGCGTCGACCGGTTCGCGCGAGGCGGTGGAATTGCGCGACGGGGACAAGGCCCGCTACGGCGGCAAGGGTGTGCGCCAGGCGGTGTCCCATGTCAACGGTGAGATTCGCAGCGCGTTGCTCAAGCAGGACGCCGCCGATCAACAGCGCCTCGACCGGATCATGATCGATCTGGACGGCACGCCGACCAAGGGCCGATTGGGTGCCAACGCGATTCTGTCCGTGTCCCTGGCCGCGGTGCGGGCCATGGCCCAGGAGGCGGGCAAGCCGCTGTATCGCTATCTCGGCGGCGACGGACCGTTCGATCTGCCGGTGCCAATGATGAATGTGATCAACGGCGGCGCCCACGCCGACAACAACGTGGACATGCAGGAGTTCATGATCATGCCGCTGGGCGCGCCCAGCCTGGCGGAGGCGGTGCGCTACGGCGCCGAGGTGTTCCATGCTCTCAAGGCGGTGTTGAAGAGTCGCGGCAAGAACACCGCCGTGGGCGACGAGGGCGGCTTCGCCCCCGACCTGCCCTCCAATGAGGTGGCGCTGGAGGTTATACTCGCCGCCATCGCCGAGGCCGGCTTCAAGGCGGGCAGCGACGTCGCTATCGTCATCGACCCCGCCAGTTCCGAGTATTTCCACGACGGCCAGTATCATCTCAAGTCCGAGGGTAAGCAGCTCAACGCCGAACAGATGGTGGACTATTGGGCCAAGTGGGTGGACGCCTATCCCATCGTCTCCATCGAAGACGGCATGGCGGAGGACGACTGGGCGGGCTGGAAGCTGCTCACCGAGCGCCTGGGCAAGCGCATCCAGCTGGTGGGGGACGACATATTCGTCACCAACACCGCCATTTTCGAAAAGGGCATCCAGCAAGGCATCGCCAATTCCATTCTGATCAAGGTCAACCAGATCGGTACCCTCAGTGAAACCCTGGCCGCCATTGCCATGGCGAAACAGGCCAATTACACGGCGGTGGTCTCCCATCGCTCCGGCGAGACCGAGGACGCCTTCATCGCCGACCTGGCGGTGGCCACCTCCACCGGGCAGATCAAGACTGGCTCCATGTCCCGTTCCGACCGCATCGCTAAATACAATCAATTGATGCGTATCGAAGAGGAACTGGGCGCGCAGGCGCGCTTTCCCGGGCGTGAGGCGTTTTACAATTTGGGCTAAAAACAGTCTTGAAGTGGCGGGGCCGCAAGGGTAAAGTGACCGGCGTGCTCATCGGAAAGCCGTTGCCATGAATACCCAGCCGGGCATAAAGGGGATCATCGCGGGTCTCGTCGTCGTCCTGGCGTTATTGCAATACAAGCTGTGGATCGGCAACGGCAGCTTTGCGGAGGTCTATCGCCTGGACCAGGCCATCGCAGAGCAACAACAAGAGAACGCCGCCTTCAAGGAGCGCAATCTGGCCCTGGAGGGGGAGGTGAATGATCTCAGGCATGGTATGGACGCCATCGAGGAGCGTGCCCGCTCCGAGCTGGGTATGATCAAAGAAAACGAGACCTTTTTCCGGGTCATCGATCGCTGATTGAAGGCCGCCACCCCAATTCATAGTCGCCGCGCAGCTGATTTGTGAATACCGACGAGCAAACCGCCGCTCCCCGCTTTTGGGCCGTCATCCCCGCCGCCGGGATAGGTTCTCGAATGGGCTCGGCCGATCCCAAGCAATATCTCACCCTGTGCGGCAAGACCGTATTGGAACATACCCTGACGCGGATCACCGGTCATCCGCGTATTGCCGCCACCGTGCTGGTGATCGCCGCCGAAGATGGACACTGGCCACGCCTGGCCGGTGGTTTCGCTCATTCGTCATTATTGATCGTCCACGGCGGGGCGGAGCGCTGCCACTCGGTATTGAGCGGTTTACGCGCCCTGGCCGCCCATGCCGCGCCCCAGGACTGGGTGCTGGTGCACGATGCGGCGCGGCCCTGCGTACGGCGGGAGGACGTGGATGTCTTACTGGAGCAGTTGCAGGACCATCCGGTAGGCGGCCTGTTGGGCATCCCGGTGGCGGATACCATGAAACGCACCGACCGGGAAGGAAATATCATCGAGACCGTGCAGCGCAAAGGCCTGTGGCGGGCCCTGACCCCGCAGATGTTTCGCCACGGATTGTTGTTGCAGGCCTTGCAGGCGGCGCTCGATCGAGACAAGCTGGTTACCGACGAGGCGGCTGCCATGGAGATCGCGGGTTACGCGCCGCGCATGGTGGAAGGGCATGCCGACAACATCAAGATCACCCGGCCCCAGGACCTGGCCCTGGCGGAACTGTTCCTGCGACAACAGGAGAAAGCATGATGCGGATCGGCCATGGTTACGATGCCCATCGTTTCGTGGCGGGACGGCCCTTGATACTGGGCGGCGTCACCGTTCCCCATGACCAGGGTCTGCTCGCCCACTCCGACGGCGACGTGTTGATTCATGCCCTGTGTGACGCCCTGCTGGGTGCGGCGGCCCTGGACGATATCGGCCGCCACTTCCCCGACAGCAGCAAGGAGTTCGAAAACATCGACAGCCGCATCCTGCTGCGTAACGTAACAGACCTGCTGGAGGAGAAAGCATTGCGCGTGGGCAATGTCGATGTCACCGTGATCGCCCAGAAACCCAAGCTGGCTGCATTCATCCCCGAGATGCGCGGGAACCTGGCGGCGGACCTGCAAGTGAAAGAAGATCAGGTCAACATCAAGGCTACCACCTCCGAGGGCATGGGCTTCACCGGCCGCGGCGAGGGGATAGCCGCCCATGCGGTGGTGTTGTTGCAGGAGCGCGACTAACCACCCCGTGCTGGCCAACAATTCAGGGCTTGACGGTGAAGGTGTAGTCGCCCTCGGTGTGATGACCGTCCCAGGCCACGACCTTCCAATAGACGTGGTATTTTCCCGATGCCAGGTGGCGCAGGTTTACTTCCAGTATTTGCTGCGAATCGGGATCGACCTTGCTTTCGCCGCTGACTTCCTCACCGTTGCCATCTTTGACCACGATGGTGCTGAATACCGGTTCCAGCTTGGCGTCGAACCAGATCCGCACCTGCTTAGGCGATTCGTGCACCACAGAACCGACGCTGGGTTCTTCCTGCTGGGGGAAGGCATGGGCTAGCACCACTGGCGCCCAGATAAGGGCGGCGCCGGATAGGACCAATGTCATTGCCATGCCCTTGAATCTGGGCGTCATGATAATCCGCCTTTACGGAAAGAGGGGCTTTCCTAAGGAATTTGGGAAGAGATCGTCCAGATAGAAGTGGAGCTGAAGCAGTGCGCCGACGCTGTCCCCCGTACGGTCGTTGACCGGGATCACCGCCTCCAGACTGATCTGGCCCTGACCATTAAAGAAGATAATGCCGGGATTGACCGTACCCGTGACGTCCCCATCACAGTCCTTATTCAAGCAGGTACTCATGGGTAGTTCCACCAGCAGCAGCGAATTGCGCAGCATGGACGGGAGGCCTACATCCTTAACGAAGGACTCCAGATAGGTCATGCTGTACTGCAGAGAAAACGCGGTATCGAGACTGCGCGGCTGATCGCCCTGATCGGGTAGGGCTACGGCGATCTTGCCGGTGATGGCAAGGGGCCGCAGATACGAGGACTCATCGAATGCGTTACCCAGGCCCTTGCCGAAATAGAGAGCCGGGGAAAAGACGTTAAAATCCTCGCCTATGCCATGGCTGCTGGTGCCGCCCACATCCACATCGAGGCCGTAGGACCACACGCTTTCGCTTTGGGCGTTGACATTGCCCATGAATTTGGCGCTGAGCTCGATGTTGTCGAAGCCGTGCTGCGTGGAGCCATCGTCGAATTTGGAGTCGACGTAAGCGGAACCCACCGACAAGGCGAAACCCGGAGTGATGGATTTGGCATACTCGAAATCCAGCGTGTTGAGGTCGACGGATTCGCCTTCTTCGTTCTTGGCGTTGGAGATGGTGTTGTACAGGAGATCGAATTCATCCTGGGTGAAAGGGTCGTCGAATGTCAGGGTGGCTGGAAAGAAGCGTTTTCCCGCCTCGCCATGGGCGCTTGCCAGGCCGGGGACCGCTAAAAACAGCAGTAATAGAGGAAGCCTTACGAGATCACGTGGTGCTGACGATCCGGATATCAACA
>CAZOTG010000014.1:4175-13303 GCA_964582585.1 uncultured Chromatiaceae bacterium
TTTTTGTTAGATGATTTCGGAGAATGTTGAGAAAGATAATAAGAATTTGCCGTCGTGTCGTGTGACAAATTGTCGCACCCCTTCATGGCGGCCGATTAAGTCATTGGTTGCCGACCCTCGGTACCTTGCCCGTCACGGGCTTTTATTACCAGCCGCCATAATGTTTCATGATGCTTTTCAGCATAGAGGTGACGCGATGGGTGGTATGAGGCGGTTCCACCCAGACCAAAAGGCGCGCGTGATCATCGAAGACGTAGAAATCGGCGCTATGATCCACTACGTAGTCACCCGGCGGCCGGTGCGTGGTATCTGCCACCGGAGAGCCGGTCACGCCATCCGCATAGTCATAACTAATGCCGAGAAGCGTGGTGAACCGTTTCAGTTCCGCTGTGGCGCCGGTAGCACCGATGAATTGCGGGCTGAAGTAGGAGATGTAATCCGCCAGCACAGCCGGCGTATCGCGAAAGGGATCCACCGATATAAAGACCACCTGGATGCTTCCGCCAAGCTTGGGATTCTCCCGTTGCAGACGGCGCAAGGCGCCTCTGAGGGCCGCCAAAGTGGTGGGGCAATAATCCGGACAATGGGTATAGCCGAAAAACAGGATGGTCCATTTGCCCTGCATCTGCTCCTGGGTAAAGGGATTGCCGTGTTGATCAACCAAGTTAAAAGCCGGTACGGGTCGCCTGCGCCGCAACTCCAGCATATTGTCTTCCGATCCGCTGTGATCCCCTATAATGAATTGCGGCGCCTGTGTGCCAGTTGCTGACGTCTGAGCATGAGAGATGCCTGCGTATCCCAATGCGATAACCACTGAAACCATCGCGTAAACTTTTATCCACATATAGTCCTACATCTTCATGTCGTTCATGTCATGGTGATGGTGCGATTCTCCATCTTCTTGTCCATTGCGTATCGGCGCTTTCACGGTGATCTGTAGGGCATCCTTGAACTTCAGCGTCAGCTCGATGGTGTCGCCCGCCTTGAGCAAACGCCGCGGCTGTTTCAGCATGAGATGGTACTCGCCTGGCTTGAACTCCACGCTGCTATGCGCCGCGACGGCCACTTCCGCCATCCGTTGCATGTGCACTTGACCATTCATCATTCGGGTAGCATGAATTTCGACCCTTTGAAATTGCGGGCTGCTGACACCCGTCAGGGTATGCGCTTGGGCGCCGGGGTTGTGAAGGGTGAAATAGGCGGCGTTGACTTCGACGTGGGGGGGTGCCTCGCGCACCCAAGCGTCGCTGACGGTCATTGCATCGTCAGCATAGCCGGCCGCGGACCAGATAATCGCCGCCAGCGCCAAACATGATCCTGCAAAACTCACTGATTTACTCATAGCGTCCCCTTATGAATTTGTATACCGAAACGATACGGTCGCTGGTATGAGGTGGAAGTACCCAGGCCACGACCCTTGCCTTGTCATCGAATATGTAAAATCCGGCACCGTGGTTCACGGTATACTTTTGCTGCGGCTGTTGCAGGGTATCGCCGATTGGGTCGCCGCTGACGGGGTCGGAATAGTCATAGCTTGCCCCCAACGGCTGAATGAGCCGATGCAGCTGCGTCGGCGCGCCGGTTGCGCCAATGAAACGTTGATTGAAATGCCTGACGAACTCCGCCAGCACCGGTGGCGAATCGCGAAAGGGATCTACCGACACGAATACCACTTGGGTACTTGCGGCGAGGCCGGCGTCATTTTGCTCGAGGCGCCGGTAGGCGTTGTTAAGTGCCGTGAGGGTGGTGGGGCAGAAGTCAGGGCAATGGGTATAGCCGAAGAACAGGATAGTCCATTTGCCGAGCAGCTGTGTCTGAGTGAAGGGCCTGAGATCTTGATCCGCCAGCATGAAGGCGGGTGCGGCTTCGGGTTGTGCCAAGGTCTGAACCCCTGGCGGATCCGGTTGACTCGAGGTTTTTTTCACGTAAAGCCAATACCCCAAGGCGATATCCAAAACAATCGCCAGGCCAAGAATGATCCAGGCCAGGTAATAGGATCGCAAGGGGCGGCGCTGTCGGCTGGGAGGAGCACCGTAGCTGGGCGAATCGAGCGTATCTTTCATGGGAAAACATTATCATGCATGTTCTTGGCGTGCGAGGGGGTGCGGCGTTTTGTCGCGGCTCTTTGTGGGGTTGGTCATGGGAATGTGATAAATTTAATCTGAGTGATATATGGCGATCTTTATGCGTTTTGGACTCATTTTTTCAGAGCCATCGTCCGCTGCGTTAAACCTGCAGCGGCTGGTTGCGTACCGGAGTCTGTTGGTGGCGGTCCAGCTGGTAGCGGTGCTTGTCGCAAGCGTAATGGATTTTGCTTTGCCGCTGCCGCCGGTATTGGTGGTCATCGTCATCTTCGCCATGCTCAATTTAGTAACTTGGTCGCGCCTGCGCTGGATTGATCGTCCCGTCAGTGAGCGAGAGCTGTTTTTTCAGTTGTTCACCGACGTGGTGATACTGGGTGCTCTGCTCTATTTTACAGGTGGTTCCACCAATCCCTTCGTATCGTTGTTCCTGGTGCCCCTCACACTGGCCGCGGCGTCCCTGCCGGGGCGCTATACCTGGGCGATCGCTGGAGTGGCGCTGAGCTGCTACTCGCTGTTGATGGTGTGGTATATTCCGCTGCCACATCAACATGGCATGAATTTCAATCTTCATGTCCTGGGTATGTGGTTCGGTTTTGTTTTGAGTGCGATATTGATTTCCTATTTTGCGGTGAAGATGAGCGCTACATTGCGCGAACGGGAGCAGGCCCTGGCCCGGGCCCGGGAAGACGCCCTGCGCGATGAACGCCTGGTCGCCCTCGGTACGCTCGCGGCGGGCGCCGCCCACGAGCTGGGTACGCCGCTGGCTACCATGGCGGTATTGGTCAAGGATCTGGAAAGCGATTGCGCCGCCACGCCGGCGTTGGCCGAGCCGTTGCACGTCCTGCGCAGCCAGATTGCCCGCTGTAAGGATATCCTTTCGAAGCTTGCGGTGTCGGCGGGGCAGGCCCGGGCCGAAGCGGGACGGGAACATGCCCTGGACCTGTACCTGTCGCAAATCATGGAACAGTGGCATAGCGAACGTCCCGTGGTGAACCTGCGCCTGCACTGGCAGGGTACGCAGCCGGCGCCCCATATCATCGCCGATCAAACCTTGACCCACGCTATCACCAATATTTTGAACAACGCCGCCGATGCCTGTGAACGGGAGGTTGAAGTCAATGGTAGTTGGAACGATCGGGAATTGAGCCTCGAAATATGCGATCGCGGCGAGGGCTTCAACGAGTCGGTCGCATCCCATGCCGGCGAACCGTTTTTCACCACCAAACCGCCCGGCCGGGGACTGGGTTTGGGATTATTCCTGGCCCAATCCGCCATCAGACGCCTGGGCGGCAGCGTGCAATTGTTCAATCGCGCGGAAGGCGGCGCTTGCGCCCGCATCGTGTTGCCGCTTTCGGGGCTGTTATTGCATCCATGAACGACCCATTCTTGAGCGCCGAATCGGATACCCTGCCCACCCTGTTGGTAGTGGATGACGACATCACTTTTTGCGAGGTACTGGCCTCCGCCCTGAAAAAACGGGGCTTTGCGGTGAGTACCGCCCACGATGTTGAAAGCGCCTTTGCCGTGGCGGAACGAGATCCGCCGGAGTTCGTGGTGCTCGACCTCAAGATGCCGGGTGAATCTGGCCTGAACCTGGTGCAAAAACTCAAGGCGCTGGATGACCATACCCGGATCGTGGTTCTCACCGGTTATGCCAGCATCGCCACGGCGGTGGAGGCGATTAAATTGGGCGCCATACATTATCTGACCAAACCCGCGGATGCCGACGAGATTGTCCAGGCCTTTTGGCGGGAAAGCGGTGATGCGGAGGTGCCGGTGGGCGTGGATCGCCCGTCCGTGGATCGTCTGGAATGGGAATATATCCAAAAAGTGCTGAAGGATTGCGACGGGAATATCTCCGCCACCGCGCGCAGCCTGGGCATGCACCGCCGCACCCTGCAACGCAAGCTGCAAAAGCGACCGGTGAAGCGATGAAGCTAAAATCCCAACGCAAAGACGCGAGGGTGCAATGAATTTATCGTTAGTTCTATGCAGCGTGTGCCGTGCTCACGAGACCTCTTATCAATATAACCACCATGCCATCTCTTAGTAATTCATCGCTCGATCTTCCCTACGCATATGGTCCTCCTTCCGCAATCGGCCTGTTGCGTCAGTCCCTCGAGGATTTTCAGGTCGAAGAGGACCTGGGCTTCGAGCCGGAGGGCGAAGGTGAGCACCTGTGGCTGTGGATCGAGAAACGCGGAATCAATACTGATGACCTTGCAAGGCAACTCGCCAAGCTGGCCGGAGTACGGCGGAGCGATGTCAGCTACGCCGGTCTCAAGGACCGCCATGCCGTCACGCGGCAGTGGTTCAGCATCCAGTTGCCGAAGGTAAAGTTCGAGCAGGCTGCACAATGGCAGGATGCCGGTTGGCGCGTGTTGCGTGCCGTCCAGGCGCGGCGCAAGATCCGGCGCGGCAGCCTGCACGGCAATCGCTTCATCATCACCCTGCGGAAAATGCAGGGCGACAAGCAGGCCCTGGAGGCACGCCTGAGGCAGATTGCCGAACGCGGTGTGCCCAATTATTTCGGCGAACAGCGCTTCGGCCATGACAATATAGCCCGTGCCGAGGCTATGGCGCGCGGCGAGTTGCGGGTGCCGGAACGCCATTTACGCGGGATGTATCTCTCCAGTCTGCGTTCGGCCCTGTTTAATGCCGCGCTCGCACGCCGAGCACAACAAGGCTCATGGGACCGGGCCCTTCCCGGCGAGGCCCTTAACCTCAACGGCAGCCGCAGCTTCTTCGTCGCCGACATCATCGACGAGACCATTAACAACCGCCTGGAGCAGGGTGACATTCATCCCACTGGCCCATTATGGGGTAAGGATGTTCCATCGAGCCGCGGCGAGGCCTTGGAGCTTGAGCTCTCGGTCGTTACGGATTGCCCGGAGATTTGGAGAAAGGCTTGCGTCGACGCCAATATGAAACAAGAGCGTCGGCCGCTGCGCTTACTGGTGAAGCGGCTGGTTTGGCAATGGGTGGATGATGATGCGCTTCGACTTGAATTCAGTCTTCCCGCCGGAACTTATGCGACGGCCGTGGTGAGAGAGATTGTAACGGATGAGGGCGACAAATGATGCTTACCCTGAGCATGGCGCGAGTTGCTCTATGGATGGCGATTGCCATTTAAAATGGCAGGAAATCGTCTTGGCGCAGTTTTTTCGGGCGCGGGCGAATCAGCTTGGCGGCGACGGCAAGCAATAAGCTCAACAGCACCGCAACCACCAGTCCCACGGTGAAGGCCGTGATGTTGGCCGTGTCGAGTTGCTGTATCAGGTTTCCCCGTCCGTCGAGGGACTGCAGGGTTACCGCTATCACCGTGCCCGACAACGCCGCTGCGCTGACGGCGAAGAGAATGGCGAGTAGTTTGAATTTCTTGATGTAATAAGCGAAGAATCCCACCGTCGCCAATAACACATAGGGGAAGGAGTAAACCAGAAAGGCCTGCATCACCAGTAAGGTGATCTCCCCAGGCGAATGCATTCCCACGTAGGTTCCCATGCCCACGCTGAACAGCATGCCGAGGCCGGCTATCAAAAAACCCGGTATTACGTAGCGGAACTGTGGGTGGGTTAGCGGTTCATCTTGTTGCACGCTCATTGCGATCTCCCGCTTGCAAAATAAGGGGATCTCTAATTATACATGCGGGCGCTGCATCGGACGCATGGCACCGCCGGTGCCACGAATCAGATCACGGTCTGCTCCGAGGCCTGATTGAGGCGACCGATGAGCTTAACCCGATCTTCATAGGCCTGGCGCGCTATCCGCACGTCTTCGATGAAGTAGGGTAGCTCATCGAGACGCAAGGCCTGTGGGCCGTCCACCAGGGCTTTTTCCGGGGCAGGATGGAAGTCCACCAGGATCATGTTGGCCCCGGCCACTACACCCTGGGCGACGACATGGCAGATGTCGAGGATGCCGTCGGAGGAGGCGTCTCGGGTTCCCACCGAGTGGGAGGGGTCGATGCATACCGGCATGCGAGTCATGCGCTTTACCGCGGGGACATGGGAGAAATCGACGAAGTTGCGGTGCGGATCACCCATGTTGGTCTTCATGCCGCGCAGGCCGAACACCACCTTGCGGTTGCCCTCGCTGGCGAGATATTCGGCGGCATTGAGGGATTCTTCCAGGGTGATGCCGAAGCCGCGCTTGAGCAGCACCGGCATTTCCGTCTGGCGTCCCACGATCTTGAGCAGTTCGAAGTTCTGAGTGTTGCGGGTGCCGATCTGCAGCATCACGCCGGTGGGATGACCGCTGGTTTCCAAGGCCTGCTGTATTTCCTCCAGGTGGGTTCCGGACATGATCTCCATGGCGATGACCTTGATGCCGTACTTGCCCGCCAGTTCGAAGACGTAAGGCAGACAATCCTTGCCGTGGCCCTGGAACGAATAGGGATTGGTGCGCGGTTTGTAAGCGCCCATACGCGTACAGTTGAGGCCGTGGTCACGCAGTGCGCGCATCATGATCTCCACATGCTGGGGCGAGTCCACCGCGCACAGGCCGGCGAAGATATTCAAGTTGTCCTGGCTGAACAACACCCCATTGTATTCGAAGTGGCTGGAACGGGTATCGCCCTTGTGGCGGCCGAGGATCTTGTAGGGTTCGGAAATGCGTACCACCCGTTCCACGCCGGGCATGATTTGGATGTCTTCAGCGGGCAGGGCCGCGGTATTGCCGATCAGGTACAACTCGGTGAGAGTCTGCTGAGTGCCCACCTCCTCATGTATCCGTACCTGGATATTGGGCAGATTGGAGATGTGATGGAGCAGCGACAGATAGGTTTCACCGTTCTTGTCGATGTTGGGTTCCAGAATGACGATCATTGTTATTTCCTATGCTCACGAATTGGGGCGGCAAGATTTGGCAATTATAGCGCGAATAGCGATGGCTTAAGAGCCGGACGTGAGGAGTTTCACTCCTGGTCGCGATAACGCAGCAGGAGCGGCTGATAGGCGTCGATGCGCCGGTCGCGTAGATAGGGCCAGATGCGCCGCACCGTCTCGCTGCGGGCCATGTCTACATCCGCCATCAGCACCGTGGCGCCGTCCGCCGCCGTTGCCAGTATTTCTCCCTGGGGGCCGGCGACGAAACTGGCGCCCCAAAATTGAATGCCTGGGGTCTGGGCGGAGCGGTCCGCCTCGAACCCGACGCGGTTGCAGGCCAGCACCGGCAGTCCGTTGGCCACGGCATGGGCGCGCTGCACGGTGGTCCACGCCTCACGCTGGCGGGTCTTTTCCTGTTGCCCATCGTCCGGGTTCCAGCCGATGGCGGTGGGATACAGCAAAAGATCGGCGCCCGCCAGGGCCATGAGCCGCGCCGCCTCCGGAAACCACTGGTCCCAGCACACCAGTACGCCCAGGCGCCCCACCGAGGTGGCGATGGGTTCGAAGCCCAGGTCGCCGGGGGTGAAATAAAATTTTTCGTAGTAGCCCGGGTCGTCGGGGATGTGCATCTTGCGGTAGCGGCCGGCGAGGCTGCCGTCCTTCTCCAGCACCACGGCGGTGTTGTGGTACAGCCCGGTGGCACGGCGCTCGAAAAGCGAGGCGACGATCACCACTCCGCACTCCTTGGCTACGTCGGCGAGCCGTTGACTGCTGGGGCCGGGGATGGTCTCGGCCAGGTCGAAATAGCGGGTGTCCTCGTACTGGCAGAAATAGGGGGTGGCGTGCAACTCCTGCAGCAACACCAGACGTGCGCCTTGGCGCGCTGCGTCACGGATGCCGGCGATGGTGGTCTCGAGATTGGCCTCGCGGTCCTCGCCGCAGGCATGCTGCACAAGACCGACGCGCAGGGTGGTTTGACTCATGGTATCGCTCTCTATACTGCCGATGGCGGGTAGCTTACAACACTCCCGCCGGCAATTGCATGGTGATGCAGTGCAGGCTGCCATTTTGCCGGATCAGCGGCAGGCAGGGCACGCCGATGAGCTCATGGTCCGGAAAACAGCCCTGTAACAGGCGCAACGTTTCTCCATCGGCCGGATCGTCATAGGTGGGCACCAGCACCGCGCCATTGATGATGAGGAAGTTGGCGTAGCTGGCGGCCAGGCGTCGGCCGTCTTCTTTGTCGAATTTGGCGGCGGGCCAGGGCAGCGGCACCAGGCGATAAGGATTGCCCTGATGATCGCGCAAGGCGCGCAGCTCCGCTTCCATCTGCTGCAGTTCGGCGTAATGCTCGTCCTTGGGATCGTCGCAGGCCACGTAGGCGATGGTATGGGGATCGCAAAAACGGGCGAGGGTGTCGATGTGACTGTCGGTATCGTCGCCCACCAGATGGCCATGGCTCAGCCACAGGATGCGTTCCGCACCGAACCAACGGCGCAACAGTTCCTCTACCTGCGCGCGGCTCAGGGCGGGGTTGCGGGTGGGGGCGAGCAGGCAGTTCTCGGTGGTGAGCAAGGAACCTTGGCCGTCGACGTCGATGCTGCCGCCTTCCAGCACCAGGTCGACGGTGGTGAACGGCGTCGCTCCGAACATGCCGGCCTGGTGGAGGCGGCTGCTGACTTGATTGTCCAATGCGGCGTCGAACTTATTACCCCAACCGTTAAAAGTGAAATCCAGCAGGTACGGCCTGCCTTGTTCCATGACGGTGAGGGGACCGTAGTCGCGGGTCCAGGTGTCGTTGCTGGGTACGCAATGGAGAATGGTGCGGTGCAGGTCGACATCGGCCGTGTGCAGACGCTCCCTGACATGCGCGGCATGCGTTTCGTCCCAGCAATTTATCAGCAGCTTTTCCCGGCGTGTGATGTGGCGGGCCAACTGAAGGTAGACCGGTTCCACCTCTTGCAATACATCGCTCCAGTCGCTGTGGGCGTGGGGCCAAGTGATTATCACGCCGCTTTGCGGGGCCCATTCAGGGGGGAGTACGGTAGGGGGCACGCGGTTTCCTCGATAATGCACTGCCGGAGCCGGGAACTGGATACGGCTAGATTATCCGCTGAATCGCATCCGCCACGCAATTCCGCGGTAATAGGGAGAGATGAGGATGATTAAGCTTTGACGGCGCCGGCAATATCGGCGAGGCGCACGCAATTGCGCCCTT
>CAZOTG010000014.1:13313-15707 GCA_964582585.1 uncultured Chromatiaceae bacterium
GGGCGGAATCCGCCCGTTTGAAAAGAGTCTGACCGTCTTCGCTGCCTTTGAGGCTGGCGACCCCCAGGCTGACCGTGACGCGCAGGGCTTGGTCGAGCATTTGGAAGTCCATGCGCTCGACCTCGCGGCGGATACGTTCCGCCAGCAGCATGGCGCCGTCGCGGCCGGTATTGCTCATAAGAACCACGAATTCCTCGCCACCGTAGCGGAATAGCATATCTGTCTTGCGAATGACCCGGCTCACCACCTGGCTGAAGTTCTTGATGATCTCGTCGCCGGTTACGTGACCATAGGTGTCGTTGATGGTCTTGAATTTATCGATATCCATGACGATGAGCGACAAGGGCGTGCGGTGACGGCGCGCCAACTCCACTTCCCGCGTCATGGCGGTGTCCAGAGCGGCGCGATTATTGGCGCCGGTAAGCGGGTCTTTTTGTGCCGCACGCACCGCATCCAGATAGGTGAGGGCGTTGCGCAGGGGATAAACCAAGCCGCACAACAGATGTTCGAGCGATGAGATTTCATGATCCAGAAATTTACGCCGCCGGCTGAAGGTCAATTCACCGAAATTTTCTTCGCCTACCAGAAGACGATAGGAACAGCTGTTGCGCGCCGTCTTGCCGAAGCTCATATCTATGTCGCGCGCAATATTACGATAGCGGAGGCCGTCGAAGGGCAGCTGTATGCTGAGTTCGTCGGCGAACAGTTTCATCAAGCCGCCGATGTCCAGCGTGGTCTGCAGAACGGTATTGAGACGCAGCGCGGCGCTCATGTGGCCTTTGTCCTCATTGGCCAACTCGGCAACCGGCCGCAACACCAGATTAAGGGTATTGGGTTTTAAGCGTCGTCCTGTGTCCAATAATTGTGGCGTGGTCATCGTTTCGTCTCCATAGGTACGCCCCGCAGAGAGTATGCGATAAGCATGCCAACCTGGAGAGAGGGCTAGAGCGAGGCGGCAAATATGTATTAAATACTGATATAACAATAATATAAGTACGATATGCCGCCTTGCTGCGGAGCACGCCAATTATTTGACAAAATCTCCCTGGCAAGATAGTGACGGGAAAGCGGCCGTTTCTAGCAGCCTGTCGTCGATTCTATCCAGTGCCTTCAAGATAGCGGGAAGTCCAGGATCCTGACGTCGGCTATCCACCCTTGAGAGATTTTCTGTATAAAGAGAGAGGTGTCAGTTGACGCTAAGTTTAAAGGAGAGGCGGCGGGAAGACCGCGTTCAGGGATAAAGAAAGGTATTTATGACGAGCTCGTTCAATCACCACGTGGTTAAATCGGTCACCGATTTGCGGGAACTGCTGAGTGACAAGCACAGCCTGACTGATTTGCGTCTGGGCGAGCTCCTGGTAGAGGACCGTCTCATCAGTGCCGAGCAACTGCGGGCGGCCTTGGCAAGGCAAAAGATAGACAAAAACAACAAACACCTTGGTCAGATATTGGTAGACATGGCGCTGCTCACCCAGGATGAGGTCAATGTCGCCCTGGCCAAGAAGCTGGGGATTCCCTATGTGCACCTCAAGGGCTTCGATCTGCCGGGACAGATGCTATCTCGCATTCCGGCCGATGTCGCCATCCAGTATAACGTCGTGCCCTTGGGCGAGTTCAACGGCAAGTTGATCGTGGCCATGGAAAACCCGCTGGACTATGCCGTGGTCAACGCCCTGCGTTTCAACACCAATTCCAATATCGACACCGTGATGGCCAATGGCGAGGACATCCGGTCCCTTCTGCAAAAGTTCTACAGTAAGCTCGAAGAGAGCGAGGCCCTGGAAGACTTGCAGGTTGATGCGGTGGGGAGTACCCCGATGGAAAACTCCGAATCGCTTTACCTGATGGAGCAAGAGGCCCACCGCAAGCCGATCGTGCGCTTGGTGAACGCGATTTTAGTGCAGGCGGTGACCAAGGGTGCCTCCGATATCAATATCCGTCCGGAAAAAGACCGAGTCAACGTCTACTACCGCATCGACGGCAAGCTGCAATATGCGCGTACCATGAACCGCTCCCTGCTGCCGGCGATAGTCAGCCGTATCAAGATCACCGGCCAGATGGATATCTCAGAGCGGCGCCTGCCCCAGGATGGCCATGCCCGCCTGGCGTGGGGTGCCAAGACCATCGACCTGCGTATCTCCGTGGTGCCCACCATCAAGGGCGAGAGTGTGGCCATTCGTATCTTGGATAAGTCCTCCGGCATGCGGCCTTTGGAAGGCTTGGGGCTTCAGGATAAGGAATACCGGCTGATCAAGCGACTGGTGGCCCGTCCCTACGGCCTGTTCCTGGTGACAGGGCCCACCGGTTCCGGCAAATCCACCACCCTTTACGCCATCCTCGACGAAGTGAGGAAACGCAACGTCCATTTGCTCACGGTGGAAGATCCGGTGGAAT
>CAZOTG010000015.1:0-15378 GCA_964582585.1 uncultured Chromatiaceae bacterium
GAAGGCGCCCATCACTGAGTTGCACGCGCAGGGGATCAGAGGTTGTAGCCGCGCTCGTCGTGCAGCGTCAAATCCAGGCCGACGGTCTCTTCTTCTTCGGTGACCCGCAGCCCAATGACCATGTCGATGATCTTCAGCAGGATGAAGCTGACCACGCCGTCGTAGACAACGGTGGTCAACACCCCTATGCCCTGCTTGCCAAGTTGGGTGGCCATGGAAATGCCCTCGCCCAGACCCGACCCGCCGAGGCTGGCATCGACGCAGACACCGGTGAGCATGGCGCCGATGATGCCGCCGATGGCGTGAACACCAAAGCAATCGAGGGAATCGTCATAACCCAAGGCGCGCTTCAATTTGGTGGAGGCTATATAACAGCCCACACCGGCGGCGACGCCGATGATCAGGGCACCGATCGGACCCGCGGTACCGGAGGCCGGGGTGATGGCCACCAGACCGGCGACCGCACCGGAGGCGATGCCCAGCACGCTGGGTTTGCCGTGGGAAATCCACTCGGCGAACATCCATGCCAGGGCCGCGGTGGCGGTGGCGATCTGCGTCACGGCCATGGCCATGCCCGCGGTACCGTCGGCGGCCAACTCGGAACCGGCGTTGAAGCCGAACCAACCCACCCACAGTAACGCTGCACCTGTCACTGTATACCCAAGATTATGGGGAGGCATGGCGGTGGTGGGATAACCCTTGCGCTTACCCAATACCAGCGCCGCCATCAGGCCGGCGATACCGGCATTGATATGCACCACGGTGCCGCCTGCGAAATCCAGCACGCCCAAGTCGGCCAAGAAGCCGCCACCCCATACCCAATGGGCGATGGGTGCGTAAACCAGCAGCAACCACAGGCCCATGAACCACAGCATGGCGGAAAACTTCATGCGATCGGCGAAGGCACCGACGATCAGCGCCGGGGTGATGATGGCGAAGGTCATCTGGAAGGTCATGAACACCGTTTCCGGTATGGTGCCGCTAATGGCGTCTCGGATACCGGCGAGAAAGGCCTTGCCTCCGCCCAGATAGGCGTTCAGGCTACCGCCGTCCCCGAAGGCGATGCTGTAGCCGAACATCATCCACAATACCGACACCAGCGAGGTGATGGCGAAACACTGCATCAACACCGACAGTACGTTCTTGGCGCGCACCATACCCCCATAAAACAAGGCAAGTCCGGGAATGGTCATCATCAACACCAAGGCCGTGGAGGTGAGCATCCATGCGGTGTCACCCGAATCGAGCTTAGGCGCTTCCTCGGCGGGAGCCGCCGGGGCCTCTGCAGCGGGAGCCGCCATTTCGCCTGCCGGAGCCATGTCGTCGGCAAAGCTCAGGGGTGCCGCCAACAACATCAACAACAGGGCACTCAAACCCAACAGATATTTATAAAGCTTCATTTGGTCACCTCTCTTCACAGTTACAGCGCATCAGGGCCAGTTTCACCGGTACGGATCCGCATAGCCTGCTCTAGGTTGAACACGAAAATCTTCCCGTCACCGATCTTGCCGGTGTTGGCGGACTTGGCGATGCTCTCCATCACTCGGTCGAGCAGGCCGTCATCCACCGCCACCTCGAGCTTTACCTTGGGCAGGAAATCCACCACGTATTCCGCACCGCGATACAACTCGGTGTGCCCCTTTTGGCGACCGAAGCCTTTCACCTCGGTCACCGTGACGCCCTGAACCCCGATCTCGGAAAGGGACTCGCGGACATCATCCAACTTGAATGGTTTAATAATGGCTACGACTAGCTTCATGGATATTTCTCCTCAGTCAGAAATCCCCGGCACGGCCCGCTCCATTCACTTGTCGCCACCGTCGCGCGGATCCCGTCAAGCAACACAATACGGAATACACTTACTGCATCCTCACCTAGGCACATTCCATGCCACTCATAAAAAATCATTAAAAACAAATTATTGGCCATTTTCCCCCGCAGTCTTGCGTCACGCCGCGCACCAAGATGGATGAGCAATTCGCCAGGCGCACTAAATCGGTGCGCCCTGCAGTGCTACACTGTTAAGCCAGTTCGCGTAGACTGAACAACCGTGATTCATGCGTCGTAAATAGCGCTTTATGGACAGCAGAAAAAAGAGGAATGACCGTGATCGATCCCAAGATTCTCGACAACCTTGCCAACCGCCTCGCGGCCGTCCTGCCGCCGGGGTTAAAAGAGATCAAACAGGACGCTGAAAAAAATTTCAGCGCCATCCTGCAAGGCACCTTCACCAAGCTCAACCTGGTCACCCGTGAGGAATTCGACGTGCAGACCGCGGTGCTGAATCGCGCCCAGGCCAAGGTACAGGAGCTGGAACAGCAGGTCAGAGAGCTGGAAACGCACCTGCAAAGCAAGGGGACAGGGCAAAGCTCACCGCGAGGAGAGGGCGGTCAACCGTCTCACGGTTTCTGACGATTGCGGCGCCGTCGCCCATAGGAAATAATCGCCGCTGAATACGCCGCCGCCCAAGGATGGGCGCAACGGCCGATCATTCATTTTGAAAGGAACGGATTCCTTGTCCCTTGCCGTCGTTTATAGCCGCGCCCAGGAAGGGATCAGCGCACCGCCGGTCACGGTGGAGGTCCATCTCGCCAACGGCCTGCCCAGCCTGTCCATCGTCGGCCTGCCCGAAACCACCGTCAAAGAGAGCAAAGATCGGGTGCGCGCCGCCCTGCTCAACGCCCGTTTCGAATTTCCCATGCGGCGCATCACCGTCAACCTGGCCCCGGCCGACCTCCCCAAGGAGGGCGGACGCTTCGATCTGCCCATCGCCCTGGGCATCCTTGCCGCCTCGGGACAAATCCCGACAGCTCGCCTGCACGAGCATGAGTTCATCGGCGAACTGGCCTTGACCGGCGAACTGCGCGGCATCCGCGGCGCCCTCACCGCCGCATTGCATTGCCGCGATACCGGGCGGGCATTGATGCTGCCCGCCATCAACGCCGACGAGGCCGCCCTGGTGAGCGACGCCACCGTCTTGAGCGCAACCCATCTATTAGAGGTCTGCGAATATCTGCGCGGCACGAAACAAATTGCCACTCATACTTGCAGCGTCCTCCCCGCACCTACCGATAGCGACGGCGATTTGGCCGAGGTGCGCGGCCAGCATCACGCCAAGCGCGCCCTGGAGATCGCCGCGGCGGGCGGCCACAACCTACTGATGATCGGTCCGCCCGGAACCGGCAAGACCATGCTCGCCGCCCGCCTGTCATCCATTCTCCCCGTCATGACCGAAACCGAAGCCCTGGAGGCCGCGGCCATCGCCTCCATCAGCGACCAGGGCTTCATCGTCGCGCAATGGGGCACGCGGCCGTTCCGCGCGCCCCATCACACCGCCTCGGCGGTAGCCCTGGTGGGCGGCGGCTCCCAACCGCGACCCGGAGAGATCTCCCTCGCCCATCGCGGCGTGCTGTTCCTCGACGAACTACCCGAATTTGATCGGCGGGTGTTGGAGGTGTTGCGCGAACCCCTGGAATCGGGTCGCATCATCATCTCCCGCGCCGCCCGCCAGGCGGAATTCCCGGCGCGCTTTCAATTGATCGCCGCCATGAACCCCTGCCCCTGCGGTTATCTCGGCGACCCCGGCGGCCGCTGCCATTGCACCGCCGAACAGGTGCAGCGTTATCGCGCCCGTTTGTCGGGCCCCTTCCTGGATCGCATCGATCTCCATGTGGAAGTGCCGAAGGTGCCGCATCAGGTATTGCGCAATGCCAAAAGCACCGGCCCCACCAGCGCCGAGATCCGGGAAAAGGTGCAGACGGCGCGGCAACGCCAACTGCAACGCGCCGCCAAACTCAATCAAGCTCTGAATTCACGGGAGATCGAACGTTTTTGCCCTCTCGACAAAACCGTGGCGACGTTACTGGAGCAGGCCGTGGAAAGGATGGGGCTCTCCGCACGCGCCTATCATCGCGTCATGAAGGTGGCTCGCACCATCGCCGATCTCGCGGATGCGTCAGATATCACGCCGTCACATCTAACCGAGGCAATCTCCTACCGGCGCCTCGACCGCGCCCCGCAGACCTCTACTATTCACGTACCCTGATCTCTATTTGTTCATATGACACTGGTCGCGGTTTGCGTTACTCACGCGCCGCTTAAGAATAATGTCACCTTGCCGATATTCCCCTATGTAAATAGGAAATTTATCACCGCAGCCATAATTGGCTATATCCGGAAAGATCATTGAAAAAATCCTCGGCCGCCATGACGAATGCTTTGCAAGATCGCCCCCCTGAATCACGTGCGTTCCCATACGAAGGCATACTCGACGGAGAAAAACGTCCGGGTATATTGCCATACCGGCCAAGGCTCGCCCATTTAACCGTCTTTGTCCTTACTATATTTTTCTCCGAACTGGCGATCATGCTGGTTCTGGTCGGCGATTTCTCGCCGACAGAAGCCGCACTGATCGATGCGCTCCTGATAACCTTGATCCTGCTCCCCGCGCTTTACTTCCTGGTCTTACGCCCCGCCTCACATAATCTCGAGCGACGTATCCGGGCCGAGCAGGCGCTGGCGAGTCTTGGGCGGATACTCGACATGTCCACCAATGAGATTTACCTGTTCGACGCCGGAACATTGCGCTTCATCGAAGTCAGCGAGGGAGCGCGGCGCAACCTTGGCTATACCTTGCAAGAACTCATGCAACTCACGCCGGTGGACATTAAACCCGAATTCACCCAAGAGCGGTTTCGGGCGTTGATCTCGCCCTTGCTGACGGGAGACCAGAAAGAACTGATCTTCGAGACGGATCACAAACGCAAGGATGGCTCCCTCTATCCCGTGGAGGTGAGGTTGCAATACTCGGTTGCGGAAACTGTGCCGGCGTATGTCGCCATCGTCCAGGATATCAGCGAACGCAGGCAATACATCGCTGACTTGGAACACAAGGCCCTATATGACTCGCTGACCGATCTGCCCAACCGCCTCACCCTGCAAGATCGCCTGCAGCAAGCCATCAATACCGCCCGTCGCGAAGCGCAGCCGCTGGCGGTTGTCATAGTGGACTTGAGCCGGCTCAAGGAGGTCAACGACATTCTCGGGCATCAGAACGGCGATCAAGTCTTACGGGAGATCGCTCTACGTCTCAAGCAGGCATTGCGTCAATGCGATACCGTGGCCCGTTTGGGAGGGGATGAGTTCGCAGTAGTGCTTCTCGATGTCGATAAAGAACGGATCTCCACGGCCGCCCGCAAGATCCAGAAGATATTTGATCGGCCGGTTCTCATCGGCGATACGCCTTTGGATATCGAGGCGGAACTCGGCATCGCCTTATATCCCGACCATGGCGACAATCCTACCGTGCTGCTGCAACACGCGGACATCGCCATGAGGATGGCCAAGAGCGAGCAAAGTGGCATGAGCGTATATGATTCGCTTGACGATCCTTTCAGCATGAAGCGCCTGAAACGGTTTGGCGAGTTGCGCCAATCAATTCACGATCATGAACTGACGCTTTACTACCAGCCCAAGATAGACATAAAAGCAGGCAAGGTCATAGGGGTCGAGGCGCTGGCGCGGTGGCCGCATCCGATGGAAGGCATGATATCACCGGCCGAGTTCGTTCCCATGATCGAACAATCCGGATTGATCCGGCCGTTCACGATGTGGGTCTTACGGCAAGCGCTGGCACAGTGCCATCTTTGGATGGCCGCCGGGATCGATCTCAAGATCGCCGTCAATCTTTCCACCCGCAACCTGCTCGATCCCGGCTTACCCGATGAGATGGCGAAACTGCTGGAAACGTGCCGAATCGATCCGAGCTGCATTCTCTTGGAGGTCACGGAGAGCGCCGTCATGTTCCGGCCGGATAGGACCATGGAAATATTGAACCGCCTCGATGCGATGGGCTTGGAGTTATCTATCGACGATTTCGGTACCGGCTACTCATCCCTCGCCCGCCTCCACAAACTGCCGGTGACTGAGATAAAGATCGATCGCTGCTTTGTCTCCGAAATGATCCAGGATAGTGACAACGCCATGATCGTTCGTTCGACGATCGAGCTTGCCCATAACCTCGGTCTCAAAGTCGTTGCCGAGGGGGTAGAAAACGGTGATACATTAAATATGTTGATGGCCCTTGGCTGCGATATCGCCCAGGGATATCACCTTGGCCGCCCCCAGCCTCCCGAGGCGCTCTCGCGCTGGCTCTCTGAATCGCCCTGGGGTTTGGGGCACGTCGCACGCTCTGCACTGAACTGAACTTACGAACGACATGTTGTTGGGCGCCAATAAATAATTCACGGCGTAGAGAAGGCTACTGCGCCGGAGATGATTCTTTTTTACCCAAGGCGTTAGCCACTTTAGCAATCAATACCTCCCGGACGAAAGGCTTCACTACGAAATCAGCCGCACCTAGCTTCAAGGTGACGGCAACAACATTCTTTTCACTATTGCCGGTGATCATAATCACCGGGATGTCGGCGAACCGGGGCACGGCCTTTAGCCGCCGAGTAACTTCCACACCATCTATGTCAGGCATCATGACATCCATGAGGATGACATCGGGCCGCATCTTACGCAGCGCGCTCAGTGCCTCAATGCCGTTGGCAGCGAAAACAAGGCTATAGTTTTCGACTTCCAGAATCTGACCGATCATTTTGCGCTGCAACTCATCGTCGTCTACCACCAGCACCGTCGGCCGGATGCGCTCCGCCATGGCGTTCAGTGCGCGGACCGATTCCATATGGGGAGCGCACTCCTGTTTGAATTCGTGCGCCCACTGCCTCAGTGGTTGGACAGATTGGGCTGCGGTATGGAATTGCTGCTGAATTTCCTCGCGCTTGAGACGTCTGATTTCGCTTTCCAGTTCACTAGCGTTCTTCACCATGATCGCATCAGGAAGAGCGCCCTGGATGAGCCGTTGGGAAAATCCATCCAGGGTCGCGCCGATTTCCTGTTCGGCCTGCTCCATGGCCCTGCTGGCTTCTTCAATGTGATGGCCACCTTGTGCCATCTGTCGATCCAGCAAAGTTTCTAATTCCGCCAAGCGTCGTGCTTGGGCGGCGAAATCCGCTAACGTCGGCCCCCCGGCTTTGAGAGCAGCCAGTTCACGCAGCGCGTGATGCACTACCATGAGCAGGCGCGGCGCGTCCTGCGTTACGGGCCAGAAGAGGACATAGTCGTCGAAGAGCCCGTCGCGACAAAACGCATAGGCTCGCCGGACTTCGTCCTTGTTGCATAGGATGATGGTGCGATGGGGCTGCCGGTGGATATTCTCACTCAGACGATAAAGCCCTAGGTAGTGGCGCTCCGACTTCTCCAGGTCGTTGAACACCAGCACCAGCACGTCCGGCTGCTGATGATCGAAGTCCTTTGCGGCATTATCCGGATTGGTTGAAGTAATTACCTTCCCGAATTGATCTCCCAAAAGCTGCTCCACCAGCGCCGCGTCGTTGGCATTGTCCGAGGCGATGAGGAGGATCGGGGTTTTATGGGCTGGAGTGGACATCTCAGAACGGACAATTCAGACCGTGGCGGCAATCTCGCTACTCTCACGCTCTTTCCACGACTCCATCCAGTCGGGAAAGTCGGCAGCAGGCATGGGCTTGGCGATATAATAGCCTTGAGCGAAAGTGCATCCCGTCCTGCGCAAGAAGTCCCAGTCGTCGCGGTCTTCTACCCCTTCGGCCACGACGTCCATGCCAAGCTGCTTTGCCAGACCGAGACTGGCGTCGTATATCGCCCGCATCATTTCGTCGCTCCAGGCGCGGTGCACGAAACCCCGGTCGATCTTGAGTTCGTCGAAGGGGATGTCACGCAACTGGGCCAGTGAAGAATGTCCCGTGCCAAAATCGTCGATCGAGAGTCGGAAACGCTTGAGACGCAACCGGGTCAAGATGTCGAGCGGAGCCCGCGCGTCCTGCATCAGCCGACTTTCCGTCACTTCCAGCACCGCGTCCTGTGGCGACACACCCACCGCGGCTGCCTGGGCAGCGACAAAATCGGCAAAGTCCAGGCGCACCAGGTTGTCCATCGACACGTTTATGGCCACCTTCAACGCCAGCCCTGCATCCTTCCAGGCTTTGATTTGGGATAGTGCGTTAGTGAGCACTACCCGGGTCAGGTCGTCGATCAGTCCATATGCTTCCGCCGCAGCAATGAACTGGTCGGGGAATACCATTCCGTTATGGGGGTGACGCCAGCGCACCAGTGCTTCCACGCCAATCACCTCCCCGGTGTCGACCACGACCTTGGGCTGGTAGTAATTGACTAGCTCACCGTTGTTGATGGCGGCGCGCAACTCCTCCACGCCGTACGCCTTCTTCGGCGTCTGAGGTTTGCCCAGAAGGTGGGGTGTCCACCTATCCAGCAGCGAGCAAAGCTCCTCTGGCTCAATGGGCTTGTGCATATGCCCGAGCATCGATATTTTATGCGCATGCACCAATTTCTCGGCAGTCTGCCATATACGCTCATCCTCACAACTCATCAGGATAAGGCTGCCAGTATAGGACCGTTCGACCAAGTGGCGCACGAATTCTACCCCGTCCATTTCCGACATGTTGAGGTCCAGCAGAATCAAGTTCGGTGGGCTGTGCTGACCATCGAATAATTCCAGTGCGCTGTGACCGCCGTTGCAACCCGCCACCTGGGTGATACCCTGATTTGTTAACATTCGGACAAGTAGTTTGAGCATGAAGGGATCGTCATCGACCACCATTACCCTCATTGTGGATTTTCCGAACATAGTTTTTCAGTCCTTGAGATAGCGGCGCTTTACTACAGGGAGTCAAGATACCTATCCACGGCGGATAGCTCCTCCTCAAAGCGGCGCACTAGATCAGCCAGCGCTTCGGCCTGACCGTCTTTGCCCGCTTTTTCTATATCGGTGCACAACTCACCCAGCTTTAACGCGCCCACGGAGAGGGCAGAGGACTTGAGTTTGTGCGCTAGTATGCCCGTCTGCGCCACCCGGCCATTTTCATAGGCGACCTTCAATTCCGCCGCCGTCTTCACCGTGCTGATCCGAAAGTCTTGCAGGAACTCATGGATTACCGTTGGATCATCGCCCACCAAAGCTTTGAGCACGCTCACATCTACTGGTCCAACAACGGTGCGCTGCGGTATCGACTTGACGGGTGAATCAGACCTGGGGTTGGCAGTGGCCGGCAGCCATTTTTCCAGAATGGCTTTCAGATCCACGAGCTGTGCCGGCTTGGCCAGGTAGTCGTTCATACCGACATTGCGGCAATGCTCGGGCATGCCTTTGAGGGCGTTGGCAGTCAGGGCGATGATTGGAATGCGCCCTTTGCTATTTTCTCTGGCGCGGATGGCCGCAGTCAGCTGGTAACCATCCATTTTCGGCATATGTATGTCGTTAAGCAGCAACGCGTAATTGGTGCTTTCCAACATTCGCAGCGCTTCGCGACCATTGTTGGCAATGTCGGCCATATAACCGAGCAAAGCGAGCTGCCGCAGGATCACTCGCTGGTTAACTTCGTTGTCTTCGGCCACCAAGATCAGGCGGTTCTGCTGCAAAGCTGCCTCTCGTGATGGCGGAACGATCGCCGTTTTGATCTTGCCGGGCGACGGCGTTTCTTCTTCCTCCTTTGCCCGTCCTGCGGCGATGGCCACGGCCATAAGAAAGGATCGGCGATCCATGACATTATTGTCCAACGTAACGAGGTCCACCACTTTGGCGCATCCCCGGCGCTTGAAAACGCCAAAGTGAGGCTCGATCCCAGGCTGATGGTGGTCGCGCTTAATCACCACGAAACGTGCATCCAAGTTGGGATGGGCACGGCAGGCGGCGCGCAATTCTACGATCGGTGGCTCATCGTGCCCGGACTCAATGATAAGCAACCACAGGCCGGGCGGAAGAGTGCCGATCCGTTTACGGGCCGCAGCCAAGTCCGGTACCCACTCAACGGCCGCTCCACTGTATCTCAGATAGATAGCCAGATCGTCGCCCAATCCCTTGTCACCGCACAGCACTAGACAGGCAAGCCCAGTCAGGTCCACGAACTTCTCGCTACCGGCCATCCCCATCGGTAGCGGCACAAACGGCAAACGCACAATAAACGTGGAACCTCTATCTGGTGCGCTTTGCACCGCGATCCCCCCGCCCATGCGTTCCACTAAGGAGTGGGAGATGGCCAGTCCTAGCCCGGTCCCGCCAAAACGCCGGGTGGTAGAGGCGTCGGCTTGGGTGAAGTAGCTGAAGAGCTTCGCTTGGGCCTTCTCATCCATGCCGATGCCGTTGTCGACTACCCGAAACTCCACCGTCACCCGGTCTGGACCATGCCCAACCAGCGACGCGCGTACCGACACCCGTCCCGGCCGCCCTTGTCCGCCGGAAAATTTGATGGCGTTGTTGGTGAGATTGATCAGTATCTGACGCAGGCGCAGGGCATCGCCCAGGACTTCTTCGGGGATCGTCGGATCGGTGAATAGGGTGAGCTCCACCCCCTTCTTTGTGGCTAGGTGGTCGAGCATGCCACAGACTTTCTCCATCACCATCTCCACCGACATGGGCGCCTGCTCGATCTCCAGCTTGCCCGCCTCAATCTTAGAGATGTCAAGAATATCATCGATGATGGCCAACAGAGAAAACGCCGATTCGTGGATGAGATCGACTATTTCCATCTGGTAACCCTTGAGGCTGGTTTGCTTCAGCACGTCGATCATGCCGATTATCCCATTCATGGGGGTACGTATCTCATGACTCATGGCGGCGAGAAAGTTGGACTTGGCCCGGCTTGCTTCATCGGCATCTTGCCGGGCCTTATCAATATCCTTCATGATGCTCACCCGCTCGCGGATATCGCGCAGGATTCCGGTGAAAAAGCGCTGACTCTGGACGAAGTATTCGCTGACGATCAGATCCAGCGCAATGCGCTCGCCATTCTTGTGCAGCCCTTCGACTTCGCGCCCGATACCGATGATCCGGGCCTGACCGGTGCGGATATAGCCCTTGATATAGCTGTCGTGAGACACGCGGTGAGGTTCGGGCATGAGCAAGGAGACGTCTTGATCGACCACCTCATCAACGGCATAGCCGAAGATCGCTTCCAACGCCGGGTTGGCAGAACGGACGATGCCCTTTTCGTCAATGGTGATGACGCAATCCGTCAGGTGTTCTACCACGGAACGGATTTCCTCTTCCTTGAGCGTCAGCGCGGCATTGGCCTGTTCAAGTTCGGCAGTCCGCGCCTCTACCCTGGTTTCGAGTTCTTCGTTAAGCTTCTGTAGGGCATGTTCCGCTTGCTTGCGCTCTGTGATGTCACGCGCGATCATGGATAGAAACTCCACCGCCCCACCGGATCCCTTGTGCGCAATGATCACTTGCAATACGGGAATCTCATGCCCGTCGCGGCGAAGCATTGCCGTTTCCCCGCTCCAGGTTCCATGATAGATGGCATGCGGAATGCCTACTTCCATCACCCTCCCGGCCGCCCATTCGGGAATGCGGTCTGTGATCCGCTGCGTGGAGAGTTCGTCAATTTTTTCAAAACCCAGCATCTGGAGGCCAGCCTGATTAACATAGAGAATGCGACCGTCGGGGTTCGCGGTGGCCACCAGATCGGGGGCGGCCTCGACGATAGCAGCCAGCCTCGCCTGTTCCTCTTGCATATGTTTAAGCTCGGTAATTTGTGGGGCCATCGCCGTGGTTCCCTCCCCTGCCAGATTTTCCAAGTGCTCGTGCAACCGGGATTGCTCCGGTGTCACGCTCACCTGGGGCCAGGCTCCGAAGCATTTTCAGCTCATTGCCTCTGAACAGGCCCTACTCCGCACCCCACTAAGTTCAAGATGCCCAACGTCCGGCAGCCTATACACAACGGCACGCCGGCATGGTGGCGGAGGTTATACGCGCCGTCCTTAGCGCCTTTAGTTACCAACATTACAGGATGTTGTTAGGGTGATCCAGTTCTCCCGCAGGCAACTGGCGTCGGCAGCGCCCGGCCACGATCTAGCTTTGAACATCCATTTTCAGTATGGATCAGGCATTCGAGATAACAAGCTTGATCGGCCAGTTGTGGCCGATGGTTGACTGTTTAAATCAACCATTGCGCGCCCATATCTCCAATAGAGCTATCGTTACTGCAACCTTCCCTTCTGCCGATGATCCCTTCCCCGCCGCTGGCCCATGACCGTCTCGATCTCTTCTTCCGGGATTCCCAGCACGGTCTCGTCGACTGCCTGCATGATGCCGTGGTCAGCCATGCAAATCGGCGTCGAGAGTTCCCGCTGGCGCGCGACCGCAGCGCCGGCCGCCACGTCATGTTATATCGCGGCGTCAACGACTTCGTCGAGCATCCGCTGATCCGCCGGGTGCATGACCACGAACTTATCGTGCGGGCTCAACAACCTGGTGTCTTTCACCGCCGACCGCCACATCGCCTGCGAATTCGGCGACACCATCCTGGAGGCCCGGGTGCCCAAGGCCAAGATCCTGTTCTTCAGCGAACTGCTGCCGCACCATCCCCTGAAGGGCGAGAAGGAATACCTGGTCATCGGCGGCGATTATCGCATCACCACCGGTTATCTCTAAAAACAACAATGAATGGGATCGCTCCATGGCAATGACCGAGGCGGAGTGGGGCGCGGTCCGCCGCCGCGCCCTGGGCGCCTATCTCGGCTTCGCCGTCGGCGACGCCCTAGGCGCCACCGTGGAATTCATGACGCCGCGAGAGATCAGCGCGCGCTACGGCGTACACCACGACATCATCGGCGGCGGCTGGCTCAAGCTCAAAGCCGGCCAGGTGACCGACGACACCCAAATGGCCCTGGCCCTCGGCCAATCCATTGTCGCGGACGGCGGTTTCAGCGCGCAGGCGGCGCAGGCCTTCGCCGCCTGGCTCAAAAGCAAACCCGTGGACGTGGGCACCACCTGCCGCCGCGGCATCCACCGCTTCATCACGGACGGCAGCCTGGAGGCACCGCCCAACGAGGGCGACGCCGGCAACGGCGCCTGCATGCGCATTCTGCCGGTGGCCTTGGCAACCTTGGGCAATGACCGGACCTTTGCCGACTGGACCATCGCCCAGTGCCTTCTCACCCATAATCACCCGCTGTCGGACGCCGCCAGCCTAGCGCTGGGACGCATGATGCAATATCTGGTGCTGGGAAGGGGGATCAAGGCCTGTCGCGCCGAAGCCAACTTTCTCATCCTCGACCAACCCCTGTTCCGCTTCGAACCCTATCCGCGCCGCGCCTCGGCCTACATCGTCGACACCGTGCAGACCGTGCTGTACTACTTCTTTCGCAGCGACGACTTCGAGTCCTGCATCACCCAGGTGGTGAACCGCGGCGACGACGCCGACACCACCGGCGCCCTGGCCGGCATGCTGTGCGGCGCGGCCTATGGCGTGGATAATATTCCGCGCTACTGGCTGAAAAAGCTCGACAAGGGCGTCACGCGCCAGGCGACCGAACAGACCGAGGCGCTGCTGCAGCTCGCCCGCAACCGATTGAACAGCGCTTAAGGAACATATCCGACATGACAACGATAGAACCCATCGGAATCATCCATTCCCCCCATCACAACAAGGATGACTGTCCGATCCAGCCACCCTACGCCGCCACGACTGTGGGCAAGGTGGAGGTATTCGAACAATACCAGGATGGCCTCAAGGACATCGAAACCTTTTCCCATATCTACTTGCTGTATCAATTCGACCGGGCCGGGCAAATACGATTGATACGACCGACTTTCTTCGATGACGAAGCGCATGGGATCTATGCCTCGAGGCATCCCTGCCGCCCCAACGGCATCGGCCTGTCCATCGTCAGGCTGATCAAGCGTGATAAAAATATTTTGGAAATCGCGGGCATTGACGTCCTCGACGGCACCCCGCTGCTGGACATCAAACCCTATATTCCCCGCTTCGACCTCGTTCCCGATGCGACCGAAGGCTGGCTCGCTGGAAAGGAGTGGCGGCCGAAACCGCGGGATAGGGAATAGGTCAAATGACCCTTTCCGCTAGCCACAACCAGGTGAAAGTAGAAGCTATAAGTAAATACCGAAAATTACTCTCTGATTCGGGCTTTTGTGTAGCTCAGTAGGTAGAGAAGCTGATTGGTAATCAGCCGGTCGGGGGTTCGAATCCTATTGGCCGACCCAGATAAACGACCGCCCCATGGACGACCGCCCGACTATTCCGTAATATCAAAACCTTAATGGTGATCTTGAGATTTAAGGGATAGTAACCGATAATAACTTTAACAACACCCCCCACGCCTCTCCTCGGAAGCGCACCATGGGGGGTTACTTTTTTCAGGGATGACAAAGTGAGGTTTACCAAACCCGCCACTACCTTGGATCAACAGCTTGAGTTGCTCGTTCGCCGAGGCATGCTCATCCCGGACAGGGACGCAGCACGCGACTATCTAGCCCATATTAATTATTACCGCCTGGCCGCCTATTGGTTACCCTTCGAAACGGACCATGCTTCACACACCTTCAGAACCGACACCAGCTTCAACGAAGTATTGAGTCTTTACGTCTTCGACCGTGAACTGCGCTTGCTGGTGATGGACGCCATCGAACGGTTCGAAGTCTCCGTTCGTACGCAATGGGCCTACCACCTTGCCCATGCCTATGGCCCTCATGCCTATTTGGACCAACGATTATTTTCCAAGGCGAACACCCACCAGAGCTGCCTCGAAAAACTGAACGAAGAACTGGATCGCAGCAAAGAGGTCTTCGTCGCCCACTACAACAACAAATACACCGATCCGCCAACGCCGCCGATATGGGCAGTCGTGGAAGTAATGTCCCTGGGCCAGCTCTCCAAATGGGTCTCCGGGCTGGCCCGCAGCAAAGACCGGCAGGCGATTTCCCGCGTCTATGGCATTGATGAGATCGTGACGACATCGTTCCTGCATCATCTCACCATCGTGCGCAATATTTGCGCCCACCATGGCCGTCTATGGAATCGGCGCTTCGGCTTCCAGGCCAAAATGCCCCGACGCCCCCGGAGCCTCAATCAGAGCCTGAACCCACAGCGCCCCAAATATCTCTACAATACCCTGGTGCTGCTGGAATACTTTATGAATATCATCAACCCCGACCACCATTGGAAACAGCGCTTGATCGCGCTCTTACAAAAACACCCCAGCGCCGACCCTGCGGCAATGGGCTTCCCGACTCATTGGCAAACCCTGCCGGTGTGGCGGTGACCATAACAAGAAATCGAACAGAGAAAATCGATGCCGTTGCTTGATTGGTTAAACAAAACCGAAGTCATTAAAACCGCCAAACATGTCTCCTAGCGCCTGCTGCAAGGGGTAAAGAGTCGCCCTACGCCGCCGCCACCCCGGGCAAGGTGGAGGTATTCGAGAAATACCAGGAAGGACTGATGGACATCGAAGGCTTTTCGCATATCTATCTGCTCTATCATCTCGACCGGGCTGGAGACATAAAACTGATCCGGC